>JBEBJW010000693.1:0-4643 GCA_040079715.1 Myxococcota bacterium
GCGACGAGCTCGGGCCGACCGACGCGGTGGTGGTCGGCACCCGGTTGACCCGCGGGTGGAACCGGCTCCGGTTCGGCGACCTCGACGGGGCGATCGCCGACTTCACCGTCGCCGAGGCCCTCGCCGACGCGACCGTCCCCGAGCTGCGCGGCCGGGCGCGGGAGCTGCTCGGCGCGGCGTGGATCCGGAAGGCCGAGACCGACAACTGCATCACCAACGGCAGTGGCGAGGCGTGCATCGTCCCGTTCGACGACGCGGCGGTCCACGCCGACCCGACCGGGATGGCGAACGCGGCGGCGGCGTTCGAGCGGCGGCTGACCGAGGACCTCCCCGACCGGATCTCGGTCCGGTGGCTGCTGAACGTCACCTACATGGCGCGCGGCGATTGGCCGGACGGGGTGCCCGAGCCGTTCCGGTTCCCGGACACGTTCCTCGCGACCGAGGGCGACGCGGCGGCGTGGACCAACCACGTCCCGGCGCTCGGGCCGGTCAAGGCCGCGACCCTCGCCGGCGGCTCGGCGATCGACGACTTCGACGGCGACGGCCTGCTCGACCTGATGCTGAGCACGATGGGCCCCGAGGCGGGGATGAGCCTGTTCCTGAACCAGGGCGACGGCACGTTCTGCGACGGGTCGGACGCGTCCGGGGTCTCGTCGATCCCGTCGATCCTGTCGTTCCAAGCAGCCGACTTCGACAACGACGGCGACCTCGACGTGTTCGCCCCGCGCGGCGCGTGGCACGGCTCGATGGGCCGGGTCCGGCCGAGCTTCCTGGTCAACGATGGCACCGGACACTTCGCCGACCGCGCGATCGCCGCCGGGCTGGCCGATCCGGCGGTGGACGGGCCGTCCCAGGTCGGGGTGTGGGCGGACTTCGACGACGACGGGCTGCTCGACCTGTTCGTCGGGCGGGAGAGCCACGACGGCGCCGACCCGGACCACGACCAGCCGAGCAGCCTGTACCGCAACCTCGGCGACGGGACCTTCGTGGATCTCGCGCCGGAGCTCGGCCTGGCCGCGTCCGGGTTCGTGAAGGGTGCCAGCGCGCTCGACCTCGAGAACGACGGCGACCTCGATCTGTTCGTCAGCTCGCTCGAGGGGCCGGACCACCTGTACGTCAACGAGGGACCCGCCGGGGAGCTCGCGTTCGTCGACCGGGCGGCCGAGCTCGGGACCCTCGCGCCGGTCAAGAGCTTCGCGTCAGCGGTGTTGGACTACGATCAGGACGGGCGGGACGACCTGTTCGTCGCGGCGTTCACGAGCTCCTACGGCGGCGGCCGTCCGCTCGACCCGAACTACTTCCGGTCGAGCGAGTCGTTCGTGAACGACCTGCTCGGGCTGCCGACCGATCCCGCGTACTCCGAGACCGCCCACCTGTACCGGAACACCGGCGGCGCGTTCGAGGACGTGACGGTCGCCGTCGGGCTCGACGACATCCACGCGACGATGGGCCTGTCGACCGGGGACCTCGATCTCGACGGGTTCCCGGACCTGTACCTCGCGACCGGCGCGCCGGAGTACGACGCGCTCGAGCCGAACACCTCGTACCGGAACGACGGGGGCGCGCGGTTCCTCGACGTGACCACCGCCAGCCGGCTCGGGCACCTCCAGAAGGGGCACGGCGTCTCGTTCGGCGACGTCGACGAGGACGGCGACGAGGACCTGCTGGTCGACATCGGCGGCGCGTTCGTCGGCGATCCGGCGCCGCCTGCGCTGTGGTCGAACCCGTCGAACCAGGACGGCCAGCCGGTGCTCCACGCGGTGACGCTGCGGCTCGAGGGCGTGACCGAGGAGGCCGAGCGGCTGCTGCTGCAGGCCCAGAAGCGGCTGCCCCGCGACGCCCGACCGGCCGCCGAGCTCTGCGCGATCGGCGCGCGGGTCGAGGTGGTCCACGGTGGCGGGCGGTGGTTCGGGGTGGTCGGCCGGACCGGCTCGTTCGGCGGCAACAGCCACCCGCTGGAGGTCGCGCTCGGGGTCGATCCGGCGATCGATCGGATCGAGATCACCTGGCCCGGCGGCGGGTCCGAGACGGTGGACGGGGTCGAGGCCGACCAGGTGGTGGTGATCCGCCAGGGGGACGGGGTCGTGTCGGCGACCCCGTACCGTCGGCTGGCGTTGGCGGGCGTTCACTGACCCGGTCCCCGTCGGACCGGCCTCGCGGCGACGCGGTGGCGAGCTGGGTCCACAGCCGGACCGCGAGCGCCGGCGGTACCGCCGGGCCCGGGCGACGAACGACGCCGGGATCCCTTCGATGTTCACCTGAGCGATCCGCGCCCGGGCGAGCTGTCGGAGGGTGTGGTGCCGGAGCGCGTCGCCCCGCCCGAACGCCCGCGCGACCGCGGCAGGGTCGTCGACCGCGCCGGCCAACATCGACACTGCTGTGTCCGGATCGAACGTGCCGAGGTGGTGCTCGAGCACGATCGCCTCCTCGGCGAGCGCGTCGACGCCGCCGAACACGCCGTCGCGCGCGCCCGCGAGCAGGATCTCCAGCACCGCCGACCAGCCGGTCTCGGCGAGCAAGGTCAGGTGGTACACGTCGTGGACGTGGAACCCGGCCCGCACGCCGGCGTCGAACACCGGGACCGGGTCGCCGAACGGCGCGGACGCGGTCGATGGGTCCGAGCCCCACCGGTACGTCATCCGGCACGCCCTGCCGGCCACCTGGAATCCGAGGTGGATGGTGTCGGTCGCCTGAGCGGATGGGTCCATGGCACACCTCCGGACAGGTCGCGCGCCTCACACCTCAGCGCGTCGGCTGCTCCCGGGAGCCGACGGCGGGGGCGCAGAGCCACGCTACATCGGGGTTGCCACCGAGGCGGACGACGACCGTCCGCGCCACTGCGGCGCGGTCCGATCCCGAGGTTGGTTGACGTCTCGACCCATCACCAGGGACGTAGTCGGTCGGTCCGGGGTCGTCCAGTCGCCGGGTCAGTGGTCGAACGGGTTCAACACCCGAACGCCGGTCCCGACCACGTCGCGCACGTTGCGGGTGACCAGGGTGAGGCCGTGGACCAGCGCGGTGGCGGCGATCAGCGTGTCCATCGCGGGGCGCGGATCCGGGACGTTCAGTCGGCCCCACACTTCGGCCACCCGTACGTCGACGGGGAGGATCCGCGCGGAGAACGCCCCGAGCAGCCCGTCCAGCCAGGCGTCGAGGCGGCGCGCCGCCAGCTCGTCCACCCTCCGCTTCGATTCGATCCCCCGCCGGATCTCGCCGACGGTCAGGACGCTGAGCCACGCGTCGTCCTGCCGACCGGTCGACCACCGCACCACTCCGGGATCGGCGCGGGGTCCCTTTCGGAGCTCGGACACCACGTTGGTGTCGAGGAGCCAGCTCACAACGTGACGTCCCGCGGGAGGTCGGTCGACCGCGCGAGATCTGCGTCGTCGAGCGCGGGCATCTCCGCGAGCCAGTCCCACAGCGAGCGTCCGGCCGCGGGTCCGATCAACGCGGCCCGGAGGATCTCGCGGTGCTCGGCCTCGGCGGAGCGCCCGTGCGCAGCGGCGCGGGCCTTCAGCGCCTCGACCACCTCGGGTTCCAGGTCGCGGACGATCAGCTGCGACATCGCGGCCTCCGTTGCTATCATGATAGCACGAACGGCCACGCCGTGGCGGTCAGGCCGGGAACTCCGTCCGGATCGCGCCGAGGGTGTCGGCGACCTTCTCGGCGGTCCCCACGAGCTGGTCGGCGTCGTGGGTCGACGACAGGAAGAACCGCAGCCGCGCCGCGTTGTCGGCGACCGCCGGGTAGATGATCGGCTGGACGTTCACGCCCTGCTCGCGCAGCCGCTGCGACAGCAACAGCGCGTGCATCGAGTTGCCGGTGATCGCCGGGACCACCGCCGAGCCGCCCTTCGACGGGCCGGTGTCGATCCCGCGCGCCACCAGCGCGTCGTGGAACGTCCGCGCGTTCTGCTGGAGCTGCGCGACCCGCCACGGCTCGGCGAGCATCCACCGGAGGCTGTGCAGCGCGGCGGCGCCGTTCTGGGGCGTGATCCCGGCGCTGAACACGAACCCGGGCGCGGTGTACCGCAGGTACCGGATCAGCGTGGCGCCGCCGCCGATCCACCCGCCGCAGCTCGCCAGCGACTTCGACAGGGTGCCCATCCACAGGTCGACCGACCGCGGATCCACCTGGTCGCGGTAGTGCTCGCCGATCCCGCGACCGGTCGGGCCGCAGACGCCGAACGAGTGCGCCTCGTCGACCAGCAGCATGCACCCGTACCTCTGCTTCAGCGCGACGTACGCCGGCAGCGTGCACAGGTCGCCGTCCATCGAGTACACGCCCTCGACGATGATCAGGCACTTCTCGTGGTGCGGGCGGAGCTCGTCGAGCAGCTTCTTCAGGTGGTCCGGGTCGTCGTGGCGGAACGCGCGCCGGCCGGCCCCCGACAGCTTGATCCCCTGGAGCAGCGAGTCGTGGATCAGCTCGTCGTGCAGGACGATGTCCGCCGGCTTCATCAGGTGACCGACCACGTTGACGTTGGTCATGTGGCCGGCGGTGAACACGAGCGCGTCGTCGACGCCCTGGGCCGCGGCGAGCTCCGACTCGAGCTCCCGGTGGAACGGGCGCTCGCCCGACGCCACCCGCGACGCGCTGACGCTGGTGCCGTACCGATCGACCGCGTCCTTGACCGCCTGGAG
>JBEBJW010000694.1:0-4643 GCA_040079715.1 Myxococcota bacterium
GGACGACGAGCGGGCCGATCTGCTCGATCGGGTCGGCCAGCTCCTGATGCTCGAGGGCGAGCACCTCGACGCGGCCCGCCGCCTGCGCGAGGCGCACGACATCGCCCCCGAGGCCCACGGCGCCGCAGAGCGCCTGGCCCGGGCGGCGGGCTCGGCGGCGATGGGCGGTGACCTCGACCTCGCCGACCGGATGTGGCGGCGGATGGGGCAGGCGCACCCGGACCAGCTCGCGCGGAGCGAGCTCGGCCTCGCGAACGTCGCGCTCGCCCGCGGCCGGGTCGAAGAGGCGCTCGCGTCGTACGAGGCGGCGTCGAACCACGCGTTCGACCCGGACGTGTCGTCGGTCGCGAGCCTCGGGGCGGCGACCTGCCTCGAGCGGCTCGGTGACCTCGACGAAGCGCTGGCCGAGCTCGACGCGGCGGACCTGCCCCCGGAGGTCCACGCGAGCCGCGCGGCGCAGATCCGGGCCCGCGAGGCCGTGCGGTAGCCTCGGCCTGGAGGTCATCGCGTCTCGATGACCAGGGTCCCGCCGCCGTCGCCGGTCGCCTCGACCAGCACCGTCGGCCCGGCCCGACGGAGCGCCGCGCCGAGCCCGTCCCGGTCGAGGTCGATCGTCACCCCCGGCACCGGGGTCCGGCTCACGCTGCCCGCGGTCTGGCCGAGCCCGTCGAGCGGGAACGTCAGGGTCAGCCCGTTCCCGAGCGGCCCGGCCCCGCGGACCGCCAGCGACGACACCACCGGAGCGGCGACCGTCGCCCGGTGCGCCACCACCACGTGCGCCACCTCGCCCGGCGCGTCCCCGGGCACGTCGAACGCCCGCGACGCGCCTTCGGGCTTGGCCCGGACCTCCCGGACCACCGCCGCGAGGTCGATCGTCGACCCGTTCACCGTCAGGTGATCATCGGCGTCGATCACCTCGGCCGGCAGGTTCATCCGGAGCTTCTGGCCGGATGTCTCCTCGGTCGTCACCGTGAACCACACGTCGCCCGCCAGCGCCGCCGCGCCCGTCCACCACAGGATCATCGGACCTCCCCGAGCGCCGCGCGCTCTGGTTGGAGGTACCGCGCGATCGCGTCGCCGGCGGTGACGACCCATGGCGCCGGATCGACCGCGGGGTCGAACATCGCCTGGGCCGCGATCCCGAGCACCGTCCCGACCAGCACCCCGCCGACCGCGTCCGGATCGACGTCCCGTCGGAACTCCCCGCGCGCCTGCCCGATCGCGACGAGCTCGGCGCTGTATCGGCGGTACCGCTCGAACAGGCCCTGGTTCGCCCGGGCGATCCCGTCGTCCGACCGGAGGCGGCTCCAGTACCGGACCAGCACGTCGCCGGCGTGGCTCCCGCCGAGCCAGCCGTGGACCATCTCGCGGACCACCGCCCGGGCCCGATCGGCGAGCGAGGCCTCGGCCCGGATCGCGGCCAGCGCTGCGCCGTCGATCTCGGCCACCGCGTCGTCGAACACCGCCCGCACGACCTCGTCCTTGTTCGCGAAGTGCCAGGTCACGACGCCGCGCGAGAACCCGAGGGCCTGCTCGAGCGCGGCGAACGTCAGGGCCTCGAGCCCGTGGGCGACCACGATCGCCCGACCCGCGGCGACGATCTGGCCGCGGCGACGGTCGCGGACCGCGGACGGGGCGCGCTCGGCCCCGCGCTCACCCACCGGCCGCCACCCGCGCCTCGGACGGCTCCGCCTGGAGCAGCGTCACCGGCGCGCCCGGCGACCCGAGCAGGTCCGAGGTCTTGCACCGGAGCAGCTCCTTCGCGACGCCGACCCCGGAGTGGGTCGCGCCCGCGACCCCGTGGGCGAGCGCGCTCGCGCCGGCCATCCACAGGCCGGGGACCGGCGACTTCGGCCCGAACGCCATCGGACCGATGTTGTACCAGGCCTTCTCGGTCCCGTACATGCTCCCGCGCGTGCCGGCGACGTAGTGGCGGTTGGTCAGCGGCGTGCCGACCGACCGGAACACGAGCGACGCCCGGAACCCCGGGATCCGCCGCTCGATCACGTCGAGCATCCGGTCCGCCAGCGCCTCCTTCAGCGCGTCGTACGCCGGGGGCCGCGCGCCGTCGGTGCCGTCGAACGCGCCGAACGCGTCCCACGACACGAAGGTGAACGCCTCGAACGTGGCGATCTTGTCGCGGCGCTTGGTCGGGTCCTTGCTGGTGGTGCAGGTCAGGAACACCGCCGGCACGTCGGTCCGCCGCAGCGGGTCCGGATCGGCGGCGAACCCGAACGGATCCGCGTCGAGGCCGGAGATCAGCCACACGTTGCCGCTGGTGATCCCGTGCCGCCGGGGATCGAGGTCCGACGCCATGAACAGCGACATCGACGACGACGAGTACCGGGTGCGCGGCAGCCGGAGCCGCCACCGCCACGGGACCGTCCCCTGCGGCAGCAGGCCGGCGGTGACGGTCGGATCGGCGTTCGACACCACGTCGGTCGCGCGGATCTCGTCGCCGCCGGCGAGCCGGACGCCGATCGCCCGCCCGCGCTCGACCAGGATCTGCTCGACCTTCGCCCCGACGCGGATCTCCCCGCCGTTACGCCGGAGCTCCTTGATGAACGCCTTCGGCAGCGCCCGCGCCCCGCCCTTCGGGTACCACGCGCCCTCGAAGTAGTGGGCGGCGACCGCGGCGTGGAGCGCGGTCGGGCACCGCTCGGGCGGCATCCCGTGGTCGCCGGCGACCGCGAGCACCACCGCCTTGGCCAGCGGGTCGGTCAGGTGCTCGTCGACGACCTTCTGGAGCGGCCGCAGCCCGTGGCGGAACAGGTCCGGCGGCCGGCGGAACCACTCGATCGACGCGCCCTCGTCCGACGCGAACCGCCCGATCTCCCGACCGATCGAGTGGAACAGCCCGAACAGGCGCTGGATCCCGGCTGCGTCGCTCGGGAACCGCGCCGCGAGCCGCTCGCAGTACGCCTCGCGCCCGCGCGGCACGTCGAACCGGAACCCGTCCCCGACGTGGATCTGGTCGTACCCGTTGGGGTCGAGCTCGTAGAACGCGAGGTCCGCCCCGAGCCCGAGGCCCTCGTACACCTCGCGCAGGCGCCCGCCCGGCCCGAGCTCGCCGAGGTAGTGGACCCCGGGGCTGAACGAGTATCCGTCGAGGTCGAAGCTGTGGCACCACCCGCCGGGCAGGGTGTGCTGCTCCACCACCTGGACCCGCTTGCCCGCCCGCGCCAGCGCGACCGCCGCGCTCATCCCGCCGGCTCCGGACCCGATCACCACCACGTCGACGTCGACGGCCATCCCGCCCCCTCGGTGGGCATCCATAACACGCGTTATGGAATCCGCGCGCTCCCGCCGGAGTACAGTGGGCGGGAATGGACCCGACCTCGCTCGAGACCGCGGCCGCGCTGTGCCGGCTGGTGGACGCGCCGGACCTGTTGCGCTGGCTCGGGCTCGGGCCGGACGCGTCGTCGTCGGAGGCCCAGCTCGCGCTCGAGCGGCAGCGCAAGCGGATGCAGTCGATGCAGGGCAACCCGAAGTTCCGGGCCCTCGCGACGTTCCTGATCAAGAACCACCGGAAGCTCGACGACGTGCTGGCCGACGTGCCCGCGTACCTCGACGCGCTCGCCACGGTCCAGCAGTCGACCCAGATGCCGCTGCTCGAGCTCGCGATCGACGGGGTCCTCGCCGACGGCGTGCTGACCGACGAGGAGGCGGTGTTCGTCCGCGATCAGGCGATGAAGCTCGGGATCGCGGTCGACCAGTACGAGCGGGTCCTGCGCGAGCGGTGCGAGGCGCGCGGCGTCCCGATGCCGGTCATGTCGCGGTCGACCACCCCGGGCCCGGCCTCGACGGGCGGTCCGACCACCGGGACGTTCCGGGTCCCGCTCCGGACGCTCCAGGTCGCGCACCGGGCGGCCGGCGCCGGCTGGTGGGACGACGCGTTCACCCGGCTGCTGTGCGCCCAGGTGCCCGACGAGGCGGTCCGGGTGGTGGACCTCGCGTGCGGGCTCGGGTGGGCCGCGCTCGCCCTGCTGCCGGCCCGCGCGGGGCTCGAGTACCTCGGGATCGATCCGAACGAGCTCCACGTCGACGTCGCCCGCCGGAACCTCGCCCAGGCCGGGCTCGCGCAGCGGGCGATGGTCCACCGGTACGACCCGGCGAACCTCCCGCTCCCGGACGGCTCGGTCGACGTGGTCCTGTCGATCATGAGCCTGCAGTCGGTCCCGGACACCCGGCCCCTGTTCCGGCACGCGGCGCGGGTGCTCCGGGCGGGCGGGCGGTTCGTGGTGGTCGAGCCGGACTGCTTCGGGCAGCAGTTCTGGTTCGACGGGAACCTCCCGGCGTTCGACGCCGCGTTCCGCGCGCTGTGCGAGCGGGTCGACGAGCGGGTCCGGGAGGCGTTCCAGGTCGACGATCCGCTCGGGCGGCCGGGCCTGTCGCTCGGGCCGGTGCTCGGGGCGCGGATGCGGGCGGCGGGGCTCGACCCGCAGCTCGTGACGATCCACCCGGTCCAGGTCGCGCAGCAGTGCACGTTCCCGGCGTTCGCCCGGCGGTTGCGCAAGCGGGTCGAGTCGATGCGCGACGCCGGCCAGCTCACCGACGACGATCCGGCGGTGAACGACGCGTTCGTCGCGCTCGGCGCGGCGGAGGCGGGCCACGACGAGCTCCGGGTCGGCACCGGGGTCCAC
>JBEBJW010000695.1:0-4637 GCA_040079715.1 Myxococcota bacterium
CCCCTCCCGCCGCCGCCCGCCCCAGATCGGTCGCGACGCGACGGTCAGCGCTGAGCCGCGACCTCGGTCAGCTTCAACAGCGCGATCAACCCGGTCTCCTCTGCGTCCGCCTCGGCGCGGAACCAGTGCTTGACGTAGTCGCGGTCGGCGATCGTGTCGACGTCGTCCGGTGGCACCCCCACCTCGCCGAGCGCGTCGCGGAACGCCGGATCGTCGGGGTAGCAGTACAGCACGCCGTCTTCGTCGAGCACCACCTGCTCGCCGAGCCCCCCGCGGATCCACACCTCGCACCGGGCGTCGGTGTACACGAGGGTCCCGCACCGCGACAGCGCGTCGGTGACGCGGTCGAGCGGCAAGCCCAGCGCGACGTGGTCCCGCGGCGGGCTGCCCTGCGGGCGAGGGGCCTTGCGGTCCACCTTCTGGCGGTACAGGAACGACAGCGGAGGTGCCAACGCCGACAGCAGCGCCGCGTGCACCGCGGGGAGCTGCCCGACGGGCACCGACACCACGATCCGCGTGTCGCCGGTGGGGGTCATCTCCGACGACCAGCCGGGCGCGACGACGAACCCGTCGTCGTCTCCGTCCTTGGTCACCGACACTGCCTTCGGGCCGACGAGCTCCACTATCCCTCCGCGTCCAGGAACCGCTCGATCGAGGCGTTCACCGACTCGAGGTTCGGCGTGATCAACGACACCACGAACCGCTCGACCCGCGGACCGATCGATCGCGCGAGGAACTTCGGGATCCCGGCGATCTCGGTCACGTCGATCGTCAGCTCGCCGGTCAGCACGACCTTCGTGCCCGCGCCGTCGTCGACGAACGCGTTGGTACCGCTGCACTTGACCGCCTCGGGGAACACCCGGGTCACCAGCGTGTAGTCCACCGCGTACTTGCCGTCGTTCCAGTCGGCGTAGTCGTCCCATCGGAGGTGCTCGGGTCGGACGAACGGCTGGGCGTACGCCGGGATCTCGCGGGCGGCGATCCACTCGTTGTGCAGCGTGACCCCGGTGGCGGTGACCTCCCGCCGGTGGACCACGATCGCCGCGATGTCCGGAATGTAGTTCGCGATCTGGGGGAGGCGATCGCGGTACGCGAGATAGACCTGGTCCCGCGGGTACCGGATCCGGGACTCGCTGCGGATCTGCATGCACCGTCCTCCGGGGGCCGTGCTGTATCGCGCGGGAGGGCGGGTCGTGCGGACGTTCACGGATCGGGTCGCGGTGGTGACGGGCGCCGGGTCGGGGATCGGCCGGGCGCTGGCGATCGAGCTCGCGCGCCGGGGCTGCGATCTCGCGATCACCGACCGATCGGTCGAGCCGCTCGGGTCGGTCGCCGACGCGATCCGGGCCCTGGGGCGGTCGGTGTCGGTCCACGGGTTCGACGTGGGCGAGCGCGCCGCCTGGCCGCCGTTCGTCGACGCCGCCCTCGCCGCCCACCGCGGCCGGATCCACCTCGTGGTGAACAACGCCGGGGTGTCGCTCACCGGGCCGTTCGAGGCGTGCTCGCTCGACGATCTCGACTGGCAGCTCCGGGTGAACCTGTACGGCGTGATCCACGGCTGCCACTTCCTCCTGCCGGTGCTGCGCGCGCAGGACGAGGCGCACCTGGTCAACGTCTCGTCGATCTTCGGGATCATCAGCGTGCCGGACAGCGCGGCGTACTGCATGTCGAAGCACGCGGTCCGGTCGCTGACCGAGGCGCTCGAGCTCGAGCTGTGGGGCTCGACGATCCGCGTGTCGTCGGTCCACCCCGGCGCGGTCGCGACCCGGATCGTCACCGACGGCCGGTTCGTGGCTGGTCCGCGGGTCGACGCGAGCCGGGCCGGGGCGCTGATCGCGCGCGGGATCGCCCCCGAGCGGGCGGCGACGATCATCGCCGACGGGATCGCGGCGAACCGGCGGCGGATCCTGGTCGGCAACGACGCGAAGCTGCTCGCGGCGCTCCATCACCTGATGCCCGTCCGGTACCGGAACCTCGTCGCCCGGTGGATCGAACGCGACCGGGCCGGATAGGGAACCCCCGTGCGGATCCGGAACCTCGAGCTCGCGACCCCGCTGGTGCTCGCCCCGATGGAGGGCGTGACCGACGTGACGTTCCGCCGCCTGATCCGGGCGGTCGGCGGCTGCGGGCTCACGGTCACCGAGTTCATCCCGGGCGCCGCCCTGTCCGGTGGGCACCGGATCGCGCTGCGCGCGGCGCAGTTCGACCCGGACGAGCGCCCGGTCAGCATCCAGGTCTACGGCCGCGACCCGGACGTGCTCGCCGACGCCGCCCGGTACGTCCAGGACCTCGGCGCGGACGTGGTCGACCTGAACATGGGCTGCCCGAGCAAGAAGGTCTGCTCGCGATCCGGCGGGTCGGCGCTGCTCAAGGAGCCCGACCACGCGCGGACCATCGTCCGGGCGATCCGCGCCGCGGTCACGATCCCGTTCACGGTCAAGATGCGCGCCGGCTGGGATCCGTCGCACCGGAACGCGCCGGACGTGGCGGCGATGTGCGAGGACGAGGGGGCCGAGATGATCGCGGTCCACTGGCGCACCCGCACCGACGGGTACGGCGGGGAGCGGCGGCTCGACACGATCGCCGAGGTGGTCCAGCGGGTGAAGGTCCCGGTGCTCGCGAACGGCGACATCGTCGACGAGGCGAGCGCGCTCGACACCCTGGCCCAGACCGGCGCCGCCGGGCTGATGATCGGCCGGGGCGCGATCCGGGACCCGTGGGTGTTCCGGCGGATCGACCGGGCGATGCGGGGGGAGCCGCCGCTGGTGGTCGACGACGCCGAGCGCGAGCGGGTGTTGCTCGGGTACTTCGCCACGCTTCGGGCGTGCTTCGACTCCGACAAGGGCGCGCTCGGGCGGATGAAGAAGATCGCGAACCACTTCTGCGGCGGGGTCACCGGCGGAGACGTGCTTCGGACGCTGGTCCTGCGATCGTCCACGCCGGACGAGGCCGAGGAGCGGGTCCGCGGGTTCTTCGCCGGGTCGCGGGCGGCCTAGCTAGCGAGACGCGGGCCTGTCCTGCGGTGTCCTGCCGTGTCCGGTCCCGGCGCAGCCATCCCTGGTCCGGGTCCGTCCGGAGCGCGTCCGCGGGCGTCGGCCGAGGATCGCGCTCGGCGCGGGACTGCCCGGAGGCGAGCGGGCGGCGGGGGAGCCGGGTATACGAACGGGCAACCCGAGGTGGAGATGTCCCGCACGCTGTCGTCCTGGAACCCCGGATTCGGTGAGGTCCTCCCGGTCGCGCTCGTCGCGCTCGTCGGCTGCGGTCAGCCCGCCCAGACCGGGGTCACCTGGCACCAGGACGTTGCGCCGATCGTGGTCGAGCGGTGCTCCGGCTGCCACCAGGCCGACGGGATCGGCGGGTTCTCGCTCGCGACCTACGCCGACGCGAAGCCGTACGCCGAGGTGATGCAGAACGCGCTCGCCGCCGGCACGATGCCCCCGTTCCTCGCCCAGGAGACCGACAGCTGCACCCCGCCGTTGCCGTGGCAGCACGATCTGCGGCTGTCGGCGGAGGAGCTCGCGCTGATCGACCAGTGGGTCGAGGGCGGCGTCCTCGAGGGCGATCCCGCCACGGCCGCGCCGCTCGATCCGCCCCAGCCCGCGACGCTCGACGGGGCGAACCTCGTGCTGACGCTGCCGTCGTCGATCCCGGTCGAGGGGACGACCGATCTGCACACCTGCCTGCTGCTCGATCCGAACGTCGCCGCCGACACCTACGTCCTCGGGCGGCTGATCACCTCCGGCAACGATCGGATCCTCCACCACGTGGTGTCGTACCTGGTCGAGCCGAGCTGGATCGACGGCGTGCCGCAGACCAAGGCCGAGCTCGAGGCGGCGGTGAAGGCCGAGACCGGCGCCGGAATCGGCGAGCGGTACGACTGCTTCGGCGGGACGGGCCTCGACACCGTCGAGACCGAGATGCTCGACGCGTGGGCCCCGGGCGGGCTGCCGAACTACGCGCCGCCGGACAGCGGCCAGCCGATGCCGAAGGACTCGCTCGTCCTGCTGGACCTGCACTACCACCCGTCCACCACCCCCGAGGTCGATTCCGCCACCACCCTGTCGCTGGTGGTGTCCGACGCGGTGCCCGAAAAAATCAGCCAGATCGTCCTGCTCGGCAACTTCGCCGAGCGGGTCGACACCGAGTTCGGCGTCGGTGACCTCGTCCAGCAGCCGGACGAGGCCGCGCCGGCGTTCGCGATCCCGGCCGGCGCCGCGTCGCACGTCGAAGAGATGACCTGGACCTGGACCCTTCCGCCCGGGTTCGACCTGTCGGTGTACGGCGTGGGCACGCACATGCACCTCGTCGGCCGCGACATGCGCGTGTCGCTCGAGCACCCGGCCCCGGTCGGCGACGAGCCGGCGGACACCTGCCTGATCCACACCCCGTCGTGGAACTTCAACTGGCAGCGCGGGTACGGCTACGACGGGCCGTTCGAGGCGCTGCCGAAGATGCGGAACGGCGACGTCCTGCGGATGCGGTGCGTGTACGACAACACCGCGGCCAACCCGTTCCTCGAGGACGCGCTCGTGGCGCAGGGGCTCGACGCGCCGGTCGACGTGAAGCTCGGCGAGGACACCCTCGACGAGATGTGCCTCGCCGCCGTCGCGATCGTGTACCCGAACTACGGCCGGTAG
>JBEBJW010000696.1:0-4630 GCA_040079715.1 Myxococcota bacterium
CCCCGGCGGGGTCGTGGTCGAGCCGTCGGTCGACCCGGGCGGGGTCACGAACGGGTCGGCCGGGGACGGGGTCCGGTCCGCCGCCCCGTCGATCGCGCGCCCGACGCAGCCGCCGGCGAACCACGCCCCGACGAGGCAGCTCCCCGTCGCCACGATCCCCGCGAACCGGTTCATCCCGACCCCCGGATCGGCGTAACTCGGGTCGGGGTCACTGGACAGGACGCCGATCGGCCGCGTCCGGCGGGATCCCGAGGGTCGGTTGCGCCGGGGAACCCGACGCGCTACATCGGCCCGTCTCCGTTTTTCCGCGTCCCCCACCGGGGCTCGCGTCCGAGGTTGGCCGTGGCGAAGAAGAAGAACCTGGCCCGGGTGGTGATCACCCTCGAGTGCACCGAGCAGCGCGAGGCCGGCGTGGCCGGCATCAGCCGGTACACCACCACCAAGAACAAGAAGAACACGACGTCCCGGCTCGAGCTGCGGAAGTACAACCCGTACCTCAAGCGGTACACCGTGCACCGCGAGATCAAGTAGCGCGGTGCCTCCTCGGGGGATTCGTCCCCCATCATCCGGCCGGCGCGGCCCACAATCTCTTTGGTGGACCTCTGCCCCGCGGAGCGGTCTCACCGCAAACCCCCGCGTCCGGCTTCATTCCAAGCACCCATGTCCCGCGAACCCTGCGGGACCGGAGCGAGACTCATGGCTCGTTATCGTGGACCCCGGCTCAAGAAGTGCCGGACGGTGGGTACGGTGCTTCCCGGCCTGACGACAGCCACTGTGCTGAAGCGTCAGTTCCCTCCGGGAGAGCACGGTGCCAAGCGTCGGTCGAAGCCGTCCGACTACAAGATTCGCCTGATCGAGAAGCAGAAGGCCCGCTGGCATTACGGGATCCTCGAGAAGCAGTTCCAGCGGTACGTCCGTGAGGCGTCGCGGATGCGCGGCCCGAGCGGCCAGAACCTGGTGCACCTGCTCGAGTCCCGCCTCGACAACCTCGTGTGGCGCCTCGGCCTCGGCCGGACGATCGCCCACGCGCGCCAGCTCGTGGTCCACGGCCACATCCTGGTCAACGGCCGCCGGGTCGACCGGCCGTCGTTCCACGTCCGCCCCGGCGCTGACATCGCGATCCGCGAGCGGTCCCGCGCGAAGCCGTTCGTGGCCGAGATGCTGGAGATGTCGGCGACGATGCCGAAGCCCTCGTGGCTCGAGTTCGACCCCGCGAAGGCGACCGGCAAGCTGCTGCTCGCGCCCGAGCGCTCGGATCTGCTGTTCGACCTGAACGAGAACGCGATCATCGAGTTCTACAGCCAGAAGCTGTAGTCGGACCCGGCGCCCGTCCCACCCCCGACCGGACCGATGGGCCACTCCCGACTTACGTCGGGGGTGGGGAGGGCACCGTGGACGTCTCGGGTTGGGTGTGGGTCCTGGTGTTGATGCTGCCCCCGGCGATCCTGCTGACCGGGATCGCGGCTGGCTATTCGGCGCGTCAGCGCCAGTACGATCGGCTGGGGGCCCAGTGGGGCTGGCTCGGCGGATCGACGCGCAAGTACGGGTCGGGTCGCGAGTGGAGCGGCAAGGTCGACGGGCGCGACGTGTCGGTCCAGTGGTTCGATCGGACCACCACCGTCGTCGTGTCGGCGCGCCCGCGGGTGAAGATCGGGTTCGGGTTGACCGATCAGCCGAAGCAGGTGGTCACCGAGGGCGCCGACGGCGGGACCTCGGTCCGGATCGAGGGCCAGCGGGTCGGGTACGCCGCCGACGGGGCGGAGGTCGGGGCCCTGGCGACCCAGCCCGGGGTCGAGCACGCCCTCGCGGCCCTGCTCGGTCGGGACGGGACGAGCCTGCGGTCGGTCAACGTCGACCCGGAGACGGGCGTGACCTGGCTCGCGCGGAACCTGTCCGACCACGACATCGGACCGGACGACACCCGCCGGTGGGTCGACGCGCTGATCCGCGTCGCGACGGCGTCCGAGCGGACGGTGGTGGTGAGCGCGACCGGCAGCTGAACGGTCTGGGCCCATGGCGCCCGGGCTCGCGGGTGGCGGCGGACGGCGGGACGGGGCATGGTCGGACGATGGCCCGCTGGACCCGCCGCTCCGTGCTGAAGACCGTCGGCGCCGCTGGCCTCGTGGGCTGCCGTCCCCGCGGGGACACGCCGGGGACCGTCGCGGGCTCCCCGACCGGAGACACCGGTCCGACGACGACCGGGCGGCCCCCGAACGTGGTGTACGTGTACAGCGACCAGCACCGCGGGCCGATCCTTGGCGCGTTCGGCCACCCAACCGTGCGGACGCCGAACCTCGACGGGCTCGCCGCGGCGTCGGTGTCGTACCCGAACATGTTCACGAACTCGCCGCTGTGCCGGCCGGCCCGGGCGACGATGATGACCGGGCGCCTGCCGCACACCCACGGCTGCTGGAACAACGACCAGCTCGCGGACCGCGACGGTCCGAGCCACGCCCGCCGGATCCTCGACGAGGCCGGGTACCTGACCGCGATGATCGGCAAGGCCCACCTGACCGAGCCGAAGGGCCACCCGATGGACCCGGACAACGTCGCCGCGCTGCAGGCGTGGGGGTTCGCGTACACGTTCGAGCTGCTGTCGCAGATCACCTGCGCCACCAAGCCGAACGCGTACAGCGACTGGCTCGCCGAGAACACGCCGTCCGGCGAGCGGTCGAAGGCCGAGCGGTACGCCGACTACGTCACGAAGTGGGAGCTGCTCGGGTTCCCGGCCCCGGACCAGCCGCCGTACGGGCTGACCACCGCCGACCACGTCGACCTGTGGTGCGGGGACCTCGCCGCCGCGTGGATCCGGGCGTACGACGATCCGCGCCCGTTCTACCTCCAGGTGAACTTCCCGGGTCCGCACAGCCCGTACGACGCCACGACCGAGTTCCGGTCGCTGTACGACGCGGCCGCCGCCGGATTCCCGACTTCGATCCTCGGCCCTCCGGTCGAGCCGGTGTCCCCGGTCGTCCAGTGGTTGTGGGACATGCGGCCCGAGCTGCACGGGTTGACCGCCGACCAGAGCCGCGACCTGCTGCTGACCTACTTCGCGAAGGTGACGCTGATCGATCGCGCCGTCGGGACGGTGCTCGCCGCCCTCGACGACGCCGGGCTCAGCGACGACACCTGGGTGATCTACGGGTCCGACCACGGCGACATGCTCGGGGACCACGAGCTGTGGGGCAAGGTCGCGATGTACGACGGCGCCGTCCGCACGCCGCTGCTCGTCCGCCCGCCCGGCGGCACCACCCCGTGGACCTGCGACGGGGCGATCGACCAGCTCGACGTGACGGCGTCGATCCTCGCCCTGTGCGGGCTCGCGCCGGACGGCGCGGGGAGCTCGCGGGTCGGACAATGGCTCGGCGGCCCGGACGCGCCCGACGCGCAGGCCGGCAAGGACGCGGTGATCGCCGAGGTCGCCGCCCAGCCGGACGGCCACCTCCGGACCGGGATGCTCCGGGAGACCCGGTACAAGCTGGTGTACGACTTCGACGCCGACCGGCCGGTCGAGCTGTACGACCTCGACGCCGATCCGGACGAGGTGACGAACCGGATCCTCGATCCGGGGCTCGCTCCGACGGTTCGGGCGATGCAGGACCGGCTGCTCGACGCGATCGCCGCCGACCACGACTGACGCGTCGCCGCCGCCTGAAAGGTTTACCCGCCCGTTACCGTACGGTGGACGGTCGCCGCGTACGTGGTGGTACTGGAGGCTCGGACATGCTCGATCTCGATCGTCGTCGGTTCACGTTCGGCTCGCTGCTCGCGCTGGTGGCCCCGTCCGCCGCCGCCGCGATCCCCGAGCTCCAGGCGCCGCAGCCGCCCCCGCAGCTCGTTCCGCAGGCGGGCCCTGCCCCGGTGGGCCTCCGGCCGGTCGTCGCGGTCGAGCGGGCCCCTGGCCGGCTGTACGTCGACCTGGCACTGATCAACGAGGGCTCGGCGCCGATCGACGTGCTGATCGCCCTCGGGGCCCGCCCGGGCGCGGCGATGAACGTGGTGGTGGTGGACGGCGCCGGCCAGTTCGTGGCGCTGGAGCGCGACATCGACCGGCGCGAGCTCGTGTCGCGGATGGGCCCGATGCCGCAGTGGGCCCCGATCGCGGCCCACCACCGGGCCGAGCTCGGCCGGTACGCGTTCCTCCTCGCGGGGTCCGCGCCGGTGGCCGTCCGGATCGACGTCCGGGTCGAGACCGGCAGCGGCAGCGTCGAGCTCCCGACCGTCCGGGTCGGGGCGTCCGAGGTCGCGAGCTGAGCCCGATCGCCGCCGGGTTGCTCGCCCACCGGGCGAACACGCTGGTCGACGCCGACGAGGCCAACAACGCCAATGGCTGGCCGCCCCGAAGGACCGCCAGCCTATGCGCATCACAAAGTAACGGCGACAGCGTCGTCACGCTCGCCGTATCATGCTGGCGATCAGCGAAACGACGAACAGGACGATGGCGACCCAGAAAAGGATGCGCGCGCCTTCCATTGCTGTGCCCGCCACGCCGCCGAAGCCGAGGAATGCCGAAACCAGCGCAACCACGAGAAATACGACGGCATAATGGAGTAGATTGCCCATGACCAAGTCCTTCGATGGAGACGAGATGATTGCCTTGCGGACGTAAACGCGGGGAGGGTCGGATCGG
>JBEBJW010000697.1:0-4628 GCA_040079715.1 Myxococcota bacterium
GCCCAGGAGCAAGCCACGGGATCGACTTGGCGAAACTTGCCCTGTTGGATACGATGCTCGAAGTATTGCCGCAGCGAGTCGAAAAAGATGCGTGCGTGCCGCGCGAAGAACATGTCGGAAAATTCCTGTCCTTCGAGCGCGCTGTAGAGCAGCAGCCGGCTCAGCGTCGGGGCGACGGCGCCGTCGTCCCACACCGCCAGCCGGAGGGTCGGGTCGTCGATCGGACCGACGCCGCCGTCGTCGCTCGGGTCGGCGTACCGGCCCGGCTTGCGGCACGGCGAGCCCGGGGGGTCCGAGTGGTCGGCGAACACCCCATTGGGGGTCGCGACGGTCGGCAGGCCGCGGTAGTCGAGGTCGATGCTCTGGATCGACCTCGGCGAACCCAGTCCGGACGTGGGGTACGCGCCGGGGTATCGCTCCCAGGTCAGTCCGGCGTCGGGCGACAGGATCACGCCGGTCCCGGTGGTGCCGACGAACACGTCGTTCGGCCCGAGCGCGGCGTCGACGGCCGAGTCGGTCAGGGTCGACGACTGGATCGTGGCGCAGCAGGTCTGGCTGAACCCGGCGCCGCCGGCGGGGCGGTGGACCAGGTTCGCCCCGGCGAACACCAGCAGCCCGTCGGTGGTGGTGCGCTCGACCGCGCCGCTCGCGGGGTTCCCGAGCGAGGTCCAGACCGAGCCGTCCCACCGCGAGACCCCGAGCCCGGTGGTGACCGCGACCGCGCCGGTGGCCTCGACCTCGATCGAGGTGGGGGCGCTGTTGCTGAACGTCGACGAGTCCGCGATCCGGGCCCAGTTGACCCCCGCGTCGGCGGACGACCAGACCTCATCGGTGCCCAGGATCAGCGCGACGTGTTCGTCGGCGTTGTCGAAGTCGACGATCGTGGCGCCGTTCAGCGACAGGTTCCCGTTCGGCCACTGCGCGGTCGGGAGCCACGGGCCCCCACAGGTGCCGCGCCAGATCTCGTGTTCGGTCGCGACCATCACGTCGCCGAGCGTGGTCTGACCGTCCGTCTGCGTCGACACCCACCGGATCGCGTCGGGCGAGAGCTGGGTCAGGGTCCAGCTCCCCGTGTACAGGCTGGTGGTCTCGGTCCAGCAGCCGATCTGGCCGCCCGCGAGGCCGGCGACGAGCCGGTGGCCGTACCACCCGACCGCGGTCACGTCCTTCAGATCGCCGAGCTCGAGCCAGCAGTTGCCGGGATCGAGCTCCGGGTCCGGATCCGGGCACCCAGCGGACAGGAGCACGGCCAGCAGCGACACACGACGGATCTGGGACACGAGGCCTCCGGTGTCGGCGGCGGCGGATTGCCACCGCGGGACACCCGGAGACCGTACGGCGGGGGCGACGGCGGCGGACCCTTCCCAGATCCTACGTCGACACATCCGGATACGGGACCGGCGCGGAACGGAGCGGTACGACGGGGACCTCGCTGCAGGAGATCCCGATGACCCCCCTGTACCTCGCGCTGGTGGGCTGCGGAGCGCTGCCGTTCGGTGGCAACGACGACGACGCCGAGGACGTCGATCCCGGCTCCGTCCCGACCGACCCGTCCGACCCGTCCGGAGACGACGACGACGACGACGGCACCACGTCGGACACGACCACGACCACGACCACGTCGACCACGTCCACGTCCACGTCCACGTCGACCACGACCACGACCACGACCACGACCACGACCACGACCACCGGCACGACGACCACGACCACCGGCACGACGACCACGACCACGACCCCGTCTGGGTTGCCGATCGCGACCGTGTTCGAGCTCCAGGGCGGGCTCGTGCCGGTCGGGACGGAGGTCGAGGTCCGAGACATCGTCGTCACCGCCGTCGGGACCTACGGGTTCTACGCGCAGGACCGCGCCGGCGGCCCGTCGTCCGGGATCTGGGTGTACGGCGGCGTCGGGTGGGACAACGTGTTCCCCGCCGCCCCCGGCGACCGGGTGACCGTCGACGCCGTGTACCGCGAGTTCTTCGGGCTGACCGAGCTGACCCTCGCCGAGGCCGTCACCCCCGCGGTCGTCGTCGTCGGCGCGGTCGCGGTGCCCGACCCCGCGCCGGTCGCGCTCGCGGACCTCCAGCCGGCCACCGCCGAGCTGTGGGAGTCGGTCCTGGTCACCGTCGCCGACCTCCGGATCGCGGACCCCGACGCGGGAAACAACGAGTTCGTGGTCCAGGACGTGGTCGGCGACACCCTGGTGGTCGGCGATCAGCTGCACACCTGGTCGCAGCTCGGGGCGCTCCCCGCCGGCGCCGGCGTGGACTCGCTCACCGGGGTGGTGAACTACGACGGCGGCGGGTTCGAGCTCGAGCTCCGGTCCGACGCCGACCTCGATCCGGCGGCGGTCACCCCGTACGAGCTCCAGCAGGGCGCGGTCCCGTCCGGCGCCACGGTCGAGCTGTACGGGCTCGCGGTCACCGCGGTCGACACCGACGGGCTGTGGGTCCAGGACCTCGCCGGCGGGCCGTACAGCGGGGTGCGGGTGTACCTCGGCCCGGGCTGGGACGCCGTGTGGGGGCCGGTGGTCGGCGGCGACCGGGTCGACCTGTGGGGCGTGGTCGACGAGTTCTACGACGACACCGAGGTCGATCTGACCGGCGCGGCGAACCCGCGGCTGACGGTCACCGGGCCCGGCGCTCCGCCGGCCGCGGCGGTGGTGGCGGTCGGCGACCTCGGCGAGCCGTGGGAGGGTGTGCTGGTCACGGTCGAGGATGTCGACGTGGTCGATCCGGACCTCGGGTTCGGCGAGTGGTCCGTCGCGCCGCACGTCGGCGGGGGCGGCGCCGAGGTGGTGATCGACGACCAGATCCACCGGTGGTCCGGGTTCGACGCGCTCGCGGCCGGCGACCGGTTCGACGCGATCACCGGGCCGCTGCACTACACGTTCGGCCTGTTCGCGATCGAGCCGCGGGGCGAGCTGGACGTCGACCCGCGGTGAGGGAGGTCAGGAGGTCGGGACGGTCGCCGCCACCGACGGCCGCCCGGCGAGCCCGTCGAACCACCGGGCGAGCGTCGGGTGGGCCTCGCGCCACCCCTCGCCGTGCCGGAACGACAGGTACCCGAGCGCGGACAGGACCGACGCGTCGCCGACGGTGAACCCCGGCGGCCAGTCGTCCGCGTCGCGGCGGATCGCGAGGTGGCGCAGGATCCGCGCCGCCGACGCGAGCAACGTCGCGACCTCGGCGTCGTGGCCGTCGGACCGGGCGTGGAACGCGCCGACCGCGCAGTCCGACACCGCGTCGCCGAGCTCCTCCAGGATCCGGCACCGGGTGCGGTCCCGCTCGTACAGCGGCGGGGTCGGGTGGTGGTCCTCGAGGTACTCGCAGATCGTGGTCGAGTCCGGGATCACGAGGCCGTCGACCTCGAGCACCGGGATCTTGCCGATCGGCGCCATCGCCCAGAACGCGTCGGTCCGGGCGGCGAGATCCACCACCACGGGTTCGTACGCGATGCCCTTCTCGGCCAGCACGATCCGCACCTTTCGGGCGTACGGCGACCGGAGGGTGGTGTACAGCTTCACTCGTCGCCCCACGGAGACGGGCCGATGTACCGCCCGCCCGAAAACTCGCCGCCCGGCAGCGCGAACCGGCCGAGGAAGTCGGACCCGGGCGTCATGTCGATGTGAAAGTGGTTGTAGTGCGCGCTGTTGTAGTCCGGGGTCAGGATGATGTTCCACAGACCCTGGTCGTGCCACCCGTGCGCGGCGTCGTACAGCCACTGGCCGCCGGCCGTCTCCGGGGACGCGTCGTCGATCTCCCAGTCGAACTCGACCACGTACTCGGTGCCGTCCGAGAACTCGAACGACGACAGGTCGATCGCGTCGCCGAACCCATGGCGCGACAGCGTCGCGGTCCCGGCGATCACCCGGCAGTTGTACGTCCCGAGGTGATGGATCGTGGTCACCCCCTGCGGCACCACGTCCTCGATCGTGTCCGCCAGCGACTGGCCGAGCGAGCACGCGCCGAGCACCGAGTCCGGCGAGGTCGTCGAGTACACGAGGTCGACCCCGAGGTACCCGGAGTGGAACAGGATCGGCTCCTCGACGTGGCAGGTCTCGGAGCCGCCGACCGGCACGTCGTCGGCGACGATCGTGGGCTCGAACGGCACCCCGCGGCCCGCCAGATCCGCCATGCACGACGACAGGTCGCTCGCGACGTTGGGCAGGCAGGCGTACGTCTCGACGCCGGGGTCGTTCGCGCGCCCGGTCGGCACGCAGCCGTAGTCTTCGCGGCACCCGACGCCCGGGAACGTGGCGAAGTCGCACCGCGACAGGCAGCCGCCGTCGCCGAGGTACGACACCGCGGACGGCAGCGCGCCGACCTCGGCGCAGAACGTGGTCGGGTAGCCGTCGGCGTCGTCGCAGAACTGATCGCACGACGCCGAGCAGGTCCCGCGCGGGAACCCCTCCGACTCCTTCAGGCACACCCCGCCGTCGTACGGGCAGTCCGCGTCGGATCCGCACGGGGAGCCGATGTACCCGACGGCCGCGCCGGTGGTGGTGCCGCCGGTGGCGCCGGTGTCGGTGGTGCCCCCGTCGGTACCGCCGGTCGCGCCGGTGTCGACCGCGCCGTCGGTGGTGTCGGTGTCGACCCCGTCGGTGTCGGTGTCGGTCGACCCGCCCC
>JBEBJW010000698.1:0-4627 GCA_040079715.1 Myxococcota bacterium
GATCGACGCCGACGGGATCGCGGCGATGGCCCGGGCCGGCACGGTCGGGGTGCTGCTCCCGGGGGCGATGGTGTACCTGCGCGACGTGAGCCCGCCGGTCGGGGCGCTGCGCGAGGCGGGGGTCCCGCTCGCGATCGCCACCGACCTGAACCCGGGCACCTCGCCGATCGCGAACCCGTGGATCTGCGCGACCCTCGCCTGCGTGACGATGGGGGTGACGGTGGCGGAGGCGTTGCGCGGGATCACCGTGGTCGCGGCGCGGGCGCTCGGCCGAGCGGACCTCGGGGTGGTGCGTCCGGGCGCGGCGGCGGACCTGGTGCTCCGACGGCCGCTGGGGGCCGATCCGCCGTCGGCGGCGTCGCTGATCCACGCGATGTCCGGCGCGCGGACCGCAGCGGTGTGGTCCGGCGGCGCGCGGCTCAGGTAGCGGCGGTCAGCTCCGCGTGCCGGTCCGCGTCTTCTCGGCGATCTCTTCCGCCTCGGACAGCGCGTCCGCCGACAGCTCCTTTCGGACGTCCGACGCGCGGGTCACGTCGATCGGCTCCTCTTTCTGGGCGTCGCGGAACGCCCGCAGGCCCTTGCCGAACTGCTCGAACACCTGCGGGAGGCGACCCGCCCCGA
Organism: Myxococcota bacterium; assembly: GCA_040079715.1. Lineage (GTDB taxonomy): Bacteria > Myxococcota_A > UBA796 > UBA796 > JACKER01. The sequence continues at coordinate 622 of JBEBJW010000698.1, forward strand.
ACAGAATCAGCACGATCACCAGGACGAGCAGAAGCTCGGTCGGCCCGATCATGTTCATGAATCCGACGACCGGCATGGTCGCTCCTTCCTCGTGAGCATAAGCACGCGCGAGCGCGGCGTCTAGGGCGTCGCGGGGGTCCACGGGCCCGACTCGGTGATCCACCCGGTGACGAGCGCCGCGGGGGTCACGTCGAACGCCGGGTTGAACACGTCGACGTCGGCCGCCCACCGCGCGCCGCCGAACCCGCGGACCTCGTCGCCGCTGCGCTCCTCGATCGGGATCCGGGCGCCGTCCGGGCAGCTCGGATCGAGGGTCGAGCAGGGCACCGCGACCCAGAACGGGATCCCGTAGTGGCGCGCGAGGACCGCGAGGCCGAGGGTGCCGATCTTGTTCGCCACGTCCCCGTTCGCCGCCACCCGGTCCGCCCCGACGATCACGGCGTCGACTCCCCCCGACGCCATCAGCGTGGCGGCGGTGGAGTCGGTGACGAGCGTGCACGGGATCTGCTCCTCGGCGAGCTCCCACGCGGTGAGGCGCGCCCCCTGGAGGTACGGGCGGGTCTCTCCGGCGAACACCCGGGCGAGGCGGCCGGTGGCCCACGCCGAACGGACGATCCCGAGCGCGGTGCCGTAGCCCCCGGTCGCGAGCGCGCCGGCGTTGCAGTGGGTGTAGACCCGGGCCCCGACCGGCAGCACCCGCGCGCCGTGGTCGCCGAGCGCCCGGTTGATCGCGATGTCCGCCTGATGGAGGGCGGCGGCCGCCGCGGGGATCCCCGAACGTCCGGCGGGCAGGACCTGATCGAGGGCCCACCGGAGGTTCACCGCGGTCGGTCGGGCGTTGGCGAGGGTGTGGGCGGCCTGGTCGAGGTCCTCGCCGCCGAGGGCGGCCAGCGCGAGCCCATACGCGGCGGTGATCCCGATCGCGGGGGCGCCCCGGACCACCATCTCGCGGATCGCGTCGGCGGCGTCGGCGGCGGTCCGACAGGCGATCGTCACCCGCTCGGTCGGCAGGCGACGTTGATCGAGGAGGTCCAGGCGCGCGGGCGGCCCCGCGACGAACGCGATGTGCGATTCCATGGCGCGCACTGTAGCGTCCTGCGCGTACGACCGCACCGCGAGAACGGCTGCGCTGCCGTCGATCCCTTCGATGCCCGCGAGGTCGAAAGCCTCCTCCGCCCGAACCCACCGCTAGAGATGGAGGAGACGCAAGAGCTTTGCCTGGTGTGATACCGGCGAAGGAGGCTGTTCGAACTTCTCGTGGCCTTGAAACAATCGTACGCACGCCAGCCCTCCACTGTCAAGCACAACCCGCGATCCGACGACGATCCGTGACGCGCGCGCGGAAGGTTTCGGAGCGGGGAGGTGTTTGCGCGATCCTCCCCGGGCGGATCGCGGACGCCGACGGGACGGGCGACGCCCGGGAGGTCCGTCGATCCTCGATCCTCGACCCGATCCTCGACCCGATGATCACGATCGTCGAATGGAACCTCCGGGGGGGCGTCTCTGTTCCATAGAAACCGATTGGAGGAACGATGCGAAGCAGCTTCACCCGCCTGGCCCTCGCACTGACCGTCGCGTTCGGCCTCGGGTCCACGCCCGCCCTCGCCCGGCCGATCGTGCGGGTGTCGGTCGGCGTGCCTGCGGTGGTCGTCGCCCCCGCGCCGCGCCCGGTCGTCGTGTACCGCCCCGCGTGCCCCGGCCCGAACTTCGTGTGGGTCGAGGGCGGCTACCGGCGGGACGCCTGGGGCCGGGCGGTGTTCGTCGGCGGGCACTGGGCCCCCCGCCAGCCGGTGGTGGTCCACCAGGTGCGCGGCCCCCGGACGGTGATCGTCCGCCGCTGATCGATTCGTCCATCGCTCACCCGGCCCGCGGTCCGCTCGGATCGCCGGTCGGGTGCCGCTGTTCGACGTCCGGACCGCTGGACATCGGCCGTTCCCCAGGCTAGGGTGGTTCTCTGGGTTCGGCCGCGTCGCGGTCGCCGTGCTTTTGGAGCTTCGACTCCACACCCGCCCCCGGGTGAGGCTCTAGGGTCTCATGAGGAGCCCGCGGGGCGGGTGCATGGAGCGGGTCCAGCGCGGTCGCGAGCATTGCGAGGCCGGGTACCAAGACCCCGATCGCGCAGACCCCGACGAACCAGTCGCCGAACCGGGCGTACAGGGTGTCGAACTTCGCGAGGTGGACCTCGGCGATCCGGTTCACCGCGGTGAACGGCGTGGTCTCGGACGTGATCCTCCCGTCCGGCTCGACCACGAACGACACGCCGGTGTACGCCGCGCGGACCATCGGGATCCCGAGCTCGGTCGCGCGGGTCGCGGCGAGCATCGCGTGCTGGTACGGGTTCGCGGTGTTCCCGAACCACGCGTCGTTCGTCACCACCACCAGCAGGTCCGCGTCGCGGAACAACCGGCAGGTCCCCGGCAGGATCGCCTCATAGCAGATCGGCGTCGCGATCCTGGCCTTGGTGCCGTCGAACAGGACCGGCGCTGCGCCCTTCCGGAAGTCCCCGATCCCGACCTTGCGGGGTAGCCACTCCAGCTTCTCCGGCAGGTATTCCCCGAACGGCATGTACTCGCCGAACGGCAGGGGGACGAGCTTGTCGTAGTGGCCCTCGACCTGCCCGTCGGACCCGAAGAAGTACACCGAGTTGAACACGTTGACCCGCGACTCGCCCATCGCGCTGTCCGGCGCGCGGACCCGGGTCCCGCCGCCGACCGCGAGCTCGAACCCGCCGCGCTTCGCCTCGGACGACAGCACCTCGCGCGCGATGTTCCGCCGGCCCGGGTACGCGTCGTCGTTGAGATCGTACGGGCAGGCCCCCTCCGGCCACACCACGAGGTCGGCGGCTCCGGGGGCCACGGTGCGGGTCGCGGCGAGCCAGTCCTCGAACGCGCTGCGGGCCGAGTGGGTGCCGCGGTACACCATGTCCTTGTCCGACTGGAGCTGCGCGACCCGCATCACCGGCGAGGCGTCGATCGCCTCCCGGACGTGGTGGCTCCGCCAGATCCCGAACGCGACGGTCGCCGCCACCGCGGCCGCCGCGCCGCCGAACGGCCGCCACGCGACCAGCCCCGAGCGGTCGAGCGGGGAGACCGGCTTCGACTCGCGCAGCCGGTACATCACCTCGGCCAACGCCGCGTTCACCAGGAACACCAGGTACGACAGGCCCCACACGCCCGTCACCGACACGATCTGCCAGGTCCACGGCACGCGGTACTGCGACACGCCGTGGTTGTACGGGAACAGGAACACCTTCATCGCGATCCACTCGAGCACGACCTCGAGCGCCGGGAACACCGCGACCCACCACGGCCCGAGCCGCTGCCGGAGCGGGTGGACCATCGGCCACAGCGCCAGGTACTGCAGGCCGAACACCGCGCTGAACAGCACCAGGATCCCGACCGCCCCGAGCCACGGGATCGGCGAGAACACGGTGATCGTGTCGACCAGCCACCGGAACAGCACCGCGACCCCGACCGTGCCGTACAGGAACGACAGCCAGCGGTTCTGGCGCGGGGTCTCCGCCCGCAGCGCCCAGAACATCGGCAGGTACGCGATCCAATGCAGCCAGTGCAGGTTCAGCGGCGGGGCGAGCACCGACAGGATCACCGCCCCGACCACCGCGGCGAGGATCCGCAGCCCGAGCTCCCGATCGATCCTCACCACGTCGGCTCGCGGCCGTCGCGGCGGGCCAGCAGCGCCTGGTGCCACTCGCCGGCGATCCACGTCCGCGCCGCGCCCTGGCTCTCGGCGTCGAACAGCTCGGCGGCGAGCTTGTGGTGGAGCGCGCGCGTCGCGAGCAGGGTCTGGGTCCGGGCGACCGGGGACGACCGGCGCAGCTCCTGGACCAGCTCGAGCGCCGCCGACAGCGCGCCGCCGGGGGTGGTGGTCCGGGTGACGAGGCCGATCGCGGCCGCGGCGTCGGCGTCGAGGGTCGCGCCGGTGAGCGCGAGGTCGGTCGCGCGCGCGATCCCGAGCAGCACGGTGGTCCGCGCGAGCCCGCCGAACC
>JBEBJW010000699.1:0-4626 GCA_040079715.1 Myxococcota bacterium
GCCCGCTCGCGGGCCGAGACCGGCGTGGGGCCGCCGGTCGATCTGCGGTCGACCCTCGCGCCGGTGTCGGCGATGGTGGTGTTCCGCCAGGACCGCGGGCCGTGGGCGGTGTGGGGCGGCGCCGGCGGCTCGGTCGTCCCGCGGTTCACCCAGGTCCGGTTCGGCGACACCCTGGCGGCCTCCGGCACCGACGTGCTGTTCGGCCCGACGATCGGCGCCGGGATCGGCCGGCGCGCCCCCGGCGGGGAGGTCGTGTTCACCCTCGACGGCTCGTGGTTGCCCGCTCCGAAGGACGACGTCGGCTACAGCGGAAATGTCGGCGGTCTGCGCGGAGGGATCGGCTATAGACTCGTGTACTGAGGTCTCTCCGACCGAGGTTCGACGTGGTCCTGTCGTTCGCCATCCTCGGCCTGTGGGCGTGCACCCCGCCCGATCTGCCCCCGCCGACCGTCAGCGGGGTGACGCCGGCGTTCGCGTACAACGGCAACGACCACTCGGTCACGATCCTCGGCGAGGGGTTCTGGCCGCAGATCGCGATCGACGCGTGGCAGGGCGGCGCGGACGTCGACAAGAGCTACTCGGCCTGGCTCCAGGGTCCCGCCGACGGCCTCGATCTGCGGCACCCGTTCTCCGGCGTCGGGATGGTCGACGATCGCCACCTGTCGGCCACGGTCGAGGCGGGTCTGCCGCCCGGGACCTACGATCTCGCGGTCGAGAGCCCGACCGGCCAGCGCGCGTCGCTCGCGGCGGCGTTCACCGTCACCGACACCGAGGCGGCCTCGCTCCGGCTCGAGAGCAGCTCCGGGGTCTACCCGTTCACCGATCCTGCGGAGCTGACGATCGAGCTCGTCGATCTCGCGGGCGACCGGGTGCCGATCCGGTTCGAGGTCGCGCTGGTCGCGACGATCGACGGCTCGACCGAGGTCCCGCTGTACGACGCCGGCACCCTGGGCGACGCCCACCCGACCCCGGACGCAGACGGGATCGTCGGGTTCGTCGAGGACGGCGCCGCCACCCTGTCGATCACCGCGCCGATCCCGGGCGAGATGACGGTCCGCGTGTCGCCGTGGGGCGAAGAGGCGAGCCCGATCCTCGACGACACGCTGTCGCTCACGTTCGTCCCCGGCGACGACCTCGAGGTCGCGCTCCGGCTGCCCGTCCCGACGATCCCGCGCCCCGTGTTCGAGGCGGGTTCGATCGTGATGGTCGAGGCCGAGCTGGTCGACCACTACGGCAACCCCGTGTCGGCGAACACCTCGGTGTTCCTCGCCACCACCTGCTCGAACTGGATCGCGCCGATCGAGCTCGACGGGCCGACGCCGGTCCAGGTCGAGCCGCGCCGGATCACCGACGCGAACTGCCCGGACGACCGGGTGTACGTGCTCCAGGGCCCGCCGGGCGAGTCTGCGCCGTACACGGTGATCGCCGGCGCTGCCGACCACTTCGGGGTGTTCGCGAGCCAGTCGGTCCGGGCCGGCGATCCGCTCCAGCTCGTGGTCGTACCGGCCGACAAGTACGACAACGCCACCGCGTGGTCAGGATCGCTGTCGGTCAGCCCGACGATCGGGGTGTACGCGAACCCGGTGTGCTCGGACGAGATCGTGTGGTGGTCGTGCACCGGCGTGCTGACGCATGCGGGCGACCAGATCACCGCCGAGGTCAACGGAGACGACGGCATCTCCGGCCGGTCGAACGCGTTCTCGGTGCTCCCGGGAGAGCTCGCGGCGTCGATCGCGGTGACGGTGGACGGCCCGGCGGTCGCCGGGGTCGCGGTGCCGGTCGAGGTCCGCCCGCTCGATCCCTGGGGCAACGCGATCGACGCCTCCGGGCTCGGGATCGCCCCGTTCACCCTGACCGACCCGCTCGGTGAGGTCGACTGCACCGCCACCGGGTACCTGATCGACGGCGCGGCCACGTTCGACTGCGTGCTGACCACCGCCCGCCCGGACGCCACGATCACGGCGGACCTCCCGTCGCACGGCGCGGTCGGCACCTCGGCTCCGTTCGCGGTCGACAACGGTCCGCTCGCGATCGTCACGTTCACCGTCACCCCGACGGTGGTGGCCGGCTCGCTCACCGCGGTGAACCTCGCGGGGTTCGACGCGTACGGCAACAACTACCTCCTGATGGGCGACCCGGTGGTGTCGCTGTCCGACGACTCCGACACGTTCTCGGCGGCCTCGGCGACGTTCGGGCTCGCCGGGACCGCGTCGGTCAGCGGGTTCTTCACCCGCGCGGGCACCACGACGATCCACGCGTCGCAGGGCGGGGTCGAGCTCGGCGCGTCGCCGGCGATCCAGGTCCTGGCGGCCGGCACCGATGGGTTCGCGATCACCGCCCTCGCGCCGTGGGCGTGGGTCGGCGAGCCGGTCGACGTGCAGGTCGAGGCGGTCGACGTGTTCGGCAACCGGACCGACTGGACCGGCACGGCCACCCTGTCGTCCAGCCGGACCGCCTCCCCGGTGGTCGACGTTCCGCTGGTCAACGGGGTCGGGATCGACTCGTTCACCTGGAGCGCGACCTCGTTCGTCGACCTGCTCGAGGCCACGAGCGGCTCGTTCACCGGCGAGGAGGAGCTGCCGGTCGCGAGCCGGTGCGCCGGGCCGTCGGCGGTGATGACCTTCGGCGGCGAGACCGACGCGATCGCGTGCCAGGATCCGCTCACCGGCAGCTCGACCGTCACCGCAGACCTGTCCGGTTCGCTCGCCGGCGCGCGGGCGATCATCGGGTACGCGGTCGCGGAGGTCGGCGGGGAGCGGGTCACCGACAACACCTCGGTCCTCGACCTCACCGTCCCGGGGATCGGCCGGCACTCGTTGCGCGGCCTGGTGGTCGACAGCTCCGGCTGCGGCTCGGAGGTCGACGCGACCGGCTGGACCGGCCCGGACGACGGCACCCCGGTCGGTCCGATCGCGCTGACGTCGACGGTCGACGAGCTGTCGGTGGTCGACAGCGCCACGATCGACCTCGCCGACGTGGTCGACTGCTCGCGCGACCCGGCGGCCGGCCAGTCGGTCGAGCTGCGGGCCACCGGCGGGACCCTGGCGGCCACCGCGACCGGGTCCGGGCTGGTGGTGACCCTCGACGCCCTCGGGGGCACGTCGGTCGCGCTGGCCACCGCCGGTGGGCTCGCCGGGGGGACCGGCGGCGCGATCGAGGTCCACGCCACCGTCGCGAGCGGAGCGGCCAGCGGGCGGCTCGCGGTGGCGTTGATCGACGACAACGTGCTGCCGATCGTGGTGTCGCAGGATCCGGCCGGGGTGTGGTTCGACCCGGTGTCGGTCGTGACGCTCGGGTTCTCCGAGCCGCTGCTCGCGTCGAGCGTGATCCCGGCGAACTTCGCGATCACCGGCCCCGAGCCGATCAGCGTCGCCACCGCGACCCTGGACCCCGGCGGCACCACGGTGACCCTCGGGCTGACCCCGTCCGCCACGGCGTCGCTCGGCGGGTTCGGGGTGTCCGTCACCCGGTTGGTCCGGGACGTCGCCGGCAACCGCCTCAGCGGCGACTGGAGCGGGATCGCCGCCGACTACCTCGGCGGGTTCGGCGACGAGGGGGTCGCGCCGGGCGACGCCGGGTGCGCGTCGTTCGATCCGCCGGGCCTCGCGATCCGACCGGACGGCGACCCCGGGAGCGGCGCCGAGTCCGACGCGCTCGCGGTGCTGGTGTCGAGCGCGGTGGCGCCGGCGTGGTGGGTGCTCGAGGTGACCGACGGGGCCGGCGCCCGGGTGTTCACCGACTGGGAGGTGCCGATCGGCCCGGTCGATACCGTCTCGTGGGACGCGCGCGACCTCCAAGGGTTGATCGTACCGAACGGGGCGTACCGGGTCTCGGTCGCGCCGGATGACGGGCTCGGCAACCGCGGGCTCGGGTGCGAGGTGACCGTCACGGTCGACAACCCCGTCGGAACCGCAGAATGAGCGACACGCCGCCGTCCCGCCTCGCAGAGCTGGCCGAGCTGGGGGTGATCACCGCGTCGCTGCTCCACGAGCTGCGCCAGCCGCTGTTCGCGGTCAAGGGCCGGCTCCAGCTGTCGCTCCACGGGGGCCGGCCGCTCGGTCCGGACGAGATCGAGATCCTGCTGACCCACGTGGGGCACATCGAGGAGCTCGTCGAGCACTACACCGGCCTCGGTCGCGCCGACGACTCGTGGACCGACCTCGACCTGCGCGACGAGATCGCGTCCGCCACCGGGCTGCTCGCGCACCGGATCCGGCAGATCGGGGCGACGATCGAGGTCGAGACGGGCGAGGAGCCGCTGTACCTCCGGGGGCGGGCGGTCGCGATCCGGCAGGTGGTGGTGAACCTCGTCGGGAACGCGCTCGACGCGGTGGCGGCCCACGAGCGGCGGCGGGTGCGGATCCGCGCCGCGCGATCCGGCGGATCGATCGTGCTCGAGGTGGTCGATTCGGGCCCGGGGGTCGCGCCGGAGCTGCGCGAGCGCCTGTTCGAGCCGTTCGTGACGACCAAGCCGCCGGGCCGGGGGACCGGCCTCGGGCTGTACATCGCGCGGAAGCTGGCGGAGGAGGTCGGCGGGACGGTCCGCCTCGACTGTCCGTCGGCCGGCGGCACCCGGATGGTGGTCGAGCTCCCGTCGAACTAGCTGGGAGCCCGCGCCCGGGCTCC
>JBEBJW010000700.1:0-4614 GCA_040079715.1 Myxococcota bacterium
CCGGACACCCCGGCCCGGACGTTGCCGTACAGCGCCCGCAAACAAATCCCATCGGTCGGGACGCCGGTCGCCGCCACCAGCAGCGGGACCGCCCGCGGGCTCCAGCACGCGACCACCGGGTGCGGACCGGCGAACGCGGCCCACGCCGCCGCGAACCGCCCCGGATCCGCCGGATCGACCGCGCCCTCGAACCCCTCCCCGGTGCTCGGCCGGACCGCCGCGAACCGGGCGAGCGTCCGGCCGGGACGGCGCCGCCCGCCGGCCTCCGCGTACCCCACCACGAGCTGGTCCCACGCGGTCGCGATCCGCTCGGTCACGCTCGGCCGCTGGCGGACCTTCCGTCGCCGGACGCGCTCGATCGACTGGTCGGCCTGGGTGTCGACCATCGCGAGGAACCCGTCGAGCAGGTGGTCGAGGCCGGCGGTGTCCGGCTCGATCAGCTCGAGCGCGACCGCGATCGACTCGATCGTCGACAGGAAGTGCGGCGCCGGCTCGCGGCGGATCCGGTACCGGCTCGGCGCCACCCCGGTCAACTGGACGTGCGGGAGACCCTCGAGCCATGGGTTGTCGCGGTACACGGTGCGCGCCTGCGCCCAGGTCCCGTCGATCACCACCAGGTGCCGCGGCCGGGCCTCCGGCGGCACCGTCGCGAGCTCGACCGCGTCGTGGCGCGGGTACAGCAGCGCCGCCCCGTCCGGGATCGCGCCGGTGAACCGCAGCGCGCCGTCGCGGTCGGGCCACACCACGTGCAGCGCGGCGTCGGCGAGCGTGTCGCGGGCGAGCCGGGCGGTGTTGAACGCGTGGCGGCGCTCGCCCGGGTGCTGGAGGATCGTGATCCCGGTGCGGTTGTGGATCGTGCCGGCGAGGCCGCACACGCACCGCGGCGCCGGTCGACGGCACCGGACGCAGGTGACGCGCGGGTCGGTCACTCGTCGAGGCCGGGGGTCGGCGGGCGGTCCGGGCCGGCCGGCAGCAGCCCCCGGTCGACCAGCGCGGTCCGCAGCCGCCGGGAGAACGCCACCCGGCCGGCGGCGTTCAGGTGGTGCGGGTCGGAGAACAGGTGGTCTCGCCCGGCGAACAGGTCGTGGAAGTCGAGGTACACGTGGTTCGGGTTCGCGGTGACCGGGTCGACCACCTCCCGCTGGACCCGCTCGCGGATCCCGAGCCGCTGGACCCACCCGTCGTACATCGCGGTGACCGGGAACGCGACCAGCACGACCTTGACCCCGTGCTCGTCCGCCCACCGGATCAGCGAGTCGAACGCCCACCGGAGCCCGGGGTCCATCAGGTCGGCGTCCTTGAAGTGCTCCTTCGCCTGGGTCAGCGCCGCCAGCCGGCGCTCGGGCACCGACAGGTCGCCGAACGAGCCGGTGGGCAGGTCCTCCCCGAACCCGAACCGCTTCGTCCGGAGCTGGTTGATCGTCCGCAGCTCGCCCGCGTACGGGAAGATCGACGCCTTGAGCTGCCGCCCGACGTAGTCCCACCGGTCGCCGCGGACCCGCCCGATCTCGAGGAAGTCGACGTACCGGCCCCACACGAACTCCGGCGCGAAGTTCTCCGCGTGCCAGCCGGAGAAGCTCCCGGCGTCGAGCGGCAGCAGCAGGGTGTCGACCGTCCGACCGGTCCGCTCGACCAGGGCCCGCATCCGGTACCAGGTCTTGAGGTAGTGCTCGCCGCCGATCGCGATGTTCACCACGTCGTCGCCGAGCATCCCGGGGTCGATCGCGGTCCGCGGGTGGCTGTCGCCGCACACCAGGAGCGAGATCTCGCGCGGCGCGGTCAACACGAACGCCCGGTCGCTGCGGACCGCCTTGTGCCCCGCGCGGACGATCCGGGTGTACGGCAGGTACAGCGCGAGGTGGAACACGAGGCCCACCACCAGGAACCCGACCACCCGCCGCCACGGGATCCGTCCGCGCCCGGAGCGCGCCGGCTCGGTCGGTGCGTCCCCCAGGTCCGCGGTCACGGCGTGCCGCTCGCGCCGGTGTCCGTCCCGGAGCCGGTCGTCCCGGTCGACGTGGTCCCGGTCCCGGTCGTCGTGGTCCCGGTCCCGGTCGTCGTGGTCCCGGTCGTCGTGGTGGAGGTGGTCCCCGTGGGGAGCGGCGGGAAGAACTTGATCGCCCGGTCCACCACCAGCTCCGCCGCGGTCGGGGCGGTCCCGGTCAGCGGGTCGAGGTAGGCGCGGAACGTCAGGTACAGCCCGGCCTCCCGCTCGGCCCCGGGGCACTCGGTCGGCACCTCGACGCACAGCGCCTCGCCGAACGCGGCGCAGTCCCGGGCGAACACGACCGCGTACAGGTCGTCGACCAGGGGATCGTCGGGGAGCCAGGCCCGGGCCGAGCCGTCGAGCGCCGGCGCCTCGAGCGTGGCCACCGTGAGCGTGCGGACCACGTCCTCGATCGCGAGGCTCGCGTACGCCGCCTTCTCCGACCGCTCGTGGTTCACCCCGAACGCGACCACGAACTCGTCGTCGGTGACGAGATCGAACGGCAGGCTCCGCGCGTAGTACCGGTCGCTGATGTCGAACCCGCACCCGCCGGCGTCGATGCAGGTGTACGGCTCGACCGACAGCGGGAAGCTCTCGGTCTCGAGGTGGAGCCGGTCGGGGAACGCGGCGGTGATCGCCTCCCCGAGCTTGCCGAACGCGACCCGGAACCCGTTCTCGGACAGCCCCGAGCCGCCGACCGGCAGCTCGGCGACGGGGTGCGGCTCGACCGCGTGTGCCTCTGCGGTCTCGGGGGTCAGCCGCAGGACCTCGGCGCCCGGATCGGCGACCCACGCGGCGCCGGCCGCCGGATCCGAGAACCCGGCGACCCGGGTGAGGTTCGCGAACGTGTCGGCCGTGTCGGTGAGGCCCGGGCGGACGAGCTCGGGCGGCAGCCGGTCGGTGTACACCGTCGCCGGGTCCCACCCGGTCCGGACCAGCCAGTCGACGAGCTTCGCCTCGAGCGCGGCGTCGAACGTGGTGACGACCGCGTACGGCACGTCCGCCGCCGACCCCTGCGCGAGCCCGATCGCGGCGTTGTTCAGCGCGGGCCCGAGCGCGCCGCGCGGAACCGACACGACCCCGTCGTCGAACCGGTAGGTGACGAACGAGGCGGCGCCGAACCACTTCGCCTGTGGCGGCGTCCGCCCGAGCAGCACCACCGCTTCGTCGGGCCGGAGGTGCCAGTTGGACGCGAGGCCGTCCGCGGTCACGCCCACGTCCGGCGCGGTCTGGCCCGGGGCGGGCGGCAGCAGGTACGCGACGACCGGCATCGCGGGGTCGTCGAACAGGCACACCGCGCCAGGGGCGCAGCAGTCGACCTCGCCGAGCGTCCCGAGCCGGCCGGCGGTCACGGTGAACCCGGACCGCGCCGCGACCTCGGCGAACGTGCCCTCGAGCGGAGCGTCGGCCGAGTCGGTCGGCTCCGGTTCGTGGTGACAAGCGGCCAACAACGTGAGCACCGGACCCCCGCGCGGGAGCGAACCCCCGGGCAACGTAGCCCGGCAGCCCGGTGTCCGCCGCGATACGGGGCCGCGTGACCGACACCGCACCCCGTGATCCGTTCGCGCTGTTCGAGACGTGGTTCGCCGAGGCCGAGAAGGCCGAGCCGTCGGACCCGAACGCCGCCGCCCTCGCCACCGTCGACGCGAGCGGCGCGCCGAGCGTGCGGATGGTGCTGATCAAGGGCCACGACCAGCACGGGTTCGTGTTCTACACCAACCTCGGGTCGCGCAAGGGGCGGGCGCTGGCGATGAACCCGCGCGCGGCGCTGGTGCTGCACTGGAAGAGCCTCCGCCGGCAGGTGCGGGTCGAGGGCGACGTGACCGCGGTGTCGGACGAGGAAGCCGACGCGTACTTCGCCACCCGCGCGCGCGGCAGCCAGATCGGCGCGTGGGCGAGCCGCCAGTCGGAGCCGATGGACGGCGGGTGGACCCTCGAGAAGGAGGTCGCGAAGTACGCCGCCCGGTTCGGGATCGGCCCGGTCCCGCGGCCGCCGTTCTGGGGCGGGTTCCGGATCGCGCCGAGCCGGCTCGAGTTCTGGCAGGACGTGACGTACCGCCTGCACCGGCGGTGGGAGTACCTGCCGACCCCCGACGGCTGGACGGTCCGCCAGCTGTTTCCCTGACATCGATGCCGCGGGCGCCCGTCCCCGGAGGGTGGTCCCCCACGAGGCGGGTGGATGGATGCCGCGGGCGCCCGGTCCCCGCGAGGGGGCGGCCCTGCGATCGGCGGGACCGTAGACGGCGATGGTGGATGCGCCGCGCATCTTGGCCTCGGGGGCTCCGGCGGACGCCGGTGGCGCGGCTCCGGACGAGCCATCGGGGGAAAGGAGGAGTGCCAGGGCGACCCTCGGGGAAGCGGGAGCCGGAGCTTCGGCGGCATCGACGGCCGAACATCCCCGGGCCACCGGGCGCCGCCTGCTGCTGCCGCGCGACGGTCGTGGCGCTCGCTCCGGACGTAGGCGTGCTCGGCAGCGTCCATCCACGGCCGGCACGGAGGGCGGGCGACCGGCGGTGACGGAGGCGCCAGCGGCTCGCGGCCGCGCTGCTCGTGGTGGTCGTGCTGCTCGCGCGCTCCTGGTCCAGGCGACCGCTATGCCGTCGCGCTGCCTGCTCGCATCTTCGCGC
>JBEBJW010000701.1:0-4612 GCA_040079715.1 Myxococcota bacterium
TCACGGGGCCTCCTATCGGGGGCGACCGTCGCCCCCACGCCCGGGCAGACGCCGGTCCGCCGGACCGGACGCACGATCGTCCCCGCGATCACCGGTCCCAGGTCAGGAGCTGGATGTTCACCAGCGCCGCGACCTCCGGCCGGCTGTTCGACACGATCGACCGCACCTCCATGAAGTACCGGACGTGCGCCTCGCGGATCCGCTCGAGGTCCTCGCGCGACACCGCGACCACGTTGTACGACACGAGGTCTCCGTCGTGCGGGGCGGTGGCGCGGACCGGTCCGACCGAGGCCCAGTGCGCCTTCAGCCGCTTCGTGCCCTCGGGGTCGGCGGTCGCGTCGATCGTGAGCTGATCGCGCGTCACGTACCGGCCGCGATCCCGGGTCACGAGCCCGGCCTCCTCGAGCCGCGCGAGGCACCGCTCCTCGACCTCGAGCGGGACGTCCAGCCGCTCCGCCAGCCACCCGGGCTCGTGCGCCGCCAGCGACCGGTACCGGGTCGTCTCGAGCAGGACCATCACCGCCGCGACCCACGGCTCGTCGAACGCGACCCGGCGCGAGGCGTGCCGCTGCCGATGCGCGTCGAGCAGCGCGGGCACGGCCTCGATCGGCACCAGCTCCGCCACGAGATCCGACAGGCGGCTGGTCAACGCCTCGATCAGCGCGAGGAACTCCGGCAGGCGCGGCCGGGTCTCCCCCGCGAGCCACCGCGCCACCGCGTACCGGGACTCGCCGACCCGACCCGCGAGATCCTTGATCGCCGTGTTGCCCCGGAGCGCCTCGAGCCAGGCCGCCACCGCGGTGTCGTCGCGGTTTCCCAGGATCGGCGCCTCGCCCGGGCTGAACCGGGCGCACGCGCCACCCACGTCGATCCCGGCGACGGAGCACGCGCGAAACGTCTCGGCGGCCGTCGGGAATCGACGACCGGCCTCCCAGTCCGCCACCGGGTTGCTGGTGTACCCGAGCCGGCGGGAGAACGCCTCCTGGGATCGGTGGCCCCGGATCGCGCGGATCAGCTGCCGGGCTACGCTTTCCATCCAAACCCTCTCGACTCTGCACATCCTAGCGCAGAAGTGGGACCGTGAAAGTGCAATGTCGCGAGGGAGGTAGCTTGTGCTCGCGGGGTCGGCGCGCGACAATCCGTTCATCCCCCGGAGGGACCATGTCGACCGTCCGACGCGCTGCGCTCCTCCTCCCCCTGGTCGTCGCAGCGGCCTGCGAAGTCACCCCACGGCCGGGCACCCAGATCGGTGCCCTGCGCGAACCCGACCCCGATCCGGCGCCGCCGACCGACTACAAGTCGCTCGACATGACCGCCGCGGTCGAAGACGCCTTGCGCGTCGGCGGCCTGACCACGCTGGCATCGGCGTGGGCTGGGCACACCGGCACGCTCGACGTGAGCCGGCGCGACTGCCCCGAGGTGTGGATCGGCGCCTTGCCCGAAGACCTCGTGGACGCCGACCTCGGCGGCGACGACGACAACCCCGGGCTGTCGTGGCTGTCGAGCTGCGAGACCGATCCGGGGAAGGTCGCGTTCGAAGGGTTCACCCACTGGTCGACCTCGATCGTCGAGGACACCTCGGGCACCCGCAGCCTCGTGGCCGACGCGACCATCACCGACGGCAACGATCTCCTGTTCTCGTTCGACGGCGAGGCGACGGACTCGCTCGACCTGCCGACCTCGACCTACAGTTCGACGCTCAACGGCGAGCTGTCGGGATCGCTCGTCGGTGTCGGCACCGGGCTGCGGACCGGCGGCGACTTCGAGGCGACCTGGTCGTCGGCCGGCACGATCCGGATGTTCGGCACGGTGACGATGTTCGACGGGTTCGGCCCGCCGGACACCCGCTCGCCGGACACCTCGCCCGAGCTCGCGAACCTCCCGGGGTGGGAGCCGCGGATGCCGCGGTTCACCTCGGTCCGGTTCGACCTCGAGTTCACCGCGGACTGCACGGCCGAGCCGGTCGGGTTCGTCGGGATCCGGGGCAACGAAGGGTTCTGGTTCGACGCGTACTTCCTGCCGATCTACGACCCCGAGGAGGGCACGGCGCAGTCCCGCGCGTTCCCGTACGAGCAGATCGACAACATCGCGTGTGACGGGATCGGGACGTTGTTCGCCCGGAACATCGACCTCAAGACCGAGGACGAGACCGACGCCTCGTGGTCGCGTGACATCAGCCCCGATTTCGGTGCAATCATCGGGTCGCTGGTGATGCCCACGCTCGACCAGTACGTGTACACGCTCCGCAACGTGCCGGAGGAATGACCCCGATGCGCGCAATGGCTTTCCTGGCCCTCCCCGTGGCCCTCGCCGTCGGGTGCAACCCGTCCACCGGGACCCCGACCACCCCGGAGCCGACCGACACCGAGACCGGCGAGCCGAAGATCCTGCCGATCGACACCTCGGTGTTCATCCCGCACGACAGTGGCGCGACCGGCGCTCCGAACCTCCAGCCCGACCACTACGTTTACATGAGCCAGCTCGGGATCTGGAACCTGTCGTCGGCGACCGACCCGTCGAACATGTCGGGCGACCTCCGGATCGCCGAGTACGTCGACGAGCTCGACACCGCGCTGCCGGTGTACGAGTGCAACGTCACCTACTCGTTGACCGGCTCGGCGGTGAACAACCACACCTGCAACGGGTGCGAGTTCGTGTTCGACGTGGAGTACTACGTCACGAACGGCGATCCGTCGGGGTGCCACGACCCGGACACCCCGCCGGACGGGGTCCACTGGCAGCTCGGGTTCGATCAGGGCGAGGACGCGGTCGTGCTCAACTACTACGGCACCGACGTGTGGTTGCCGTGGTACGACGCGGTCAAGAACGGCTCGACCGTCGATCTCGAGTGGATCGCGACCCTCGCGATCGAGATCGAGGACAGCGGCCAATGATCGCCCTCGCCCCGGCGCTGCTGCTCGCGTGCAACGGCAAGCCGGAGGAGACCGGAGACACCGGTACGGACGGCGTGTTGTCCCAACCGGACAACGACTACCCGCTCCCGCCGGACATCTCCGAGATCGACTTCCCTGCGGTGTTCCAGGAGGCCGTCCGGCTGATGGCCACGGTCACCACCCAGGACCCGTGGCGGGGCCACGCGGCGTCGATGGACGTGCGGCAGCTCGGCTGTCCGGACTTCTGGACCGGCACCTACCTCGACGCGGGGATCACGGTCGGCCACGACGACGGCGTGTCGTGGAACGACGGCTGCGCCACCGACGACCTGATCGGGTTCGACGGGTGGGTGTGGTGGACGTTCGACGTGCAGGAGTCCGGCGACGCCGACTCGTACGACGGTCGGATCTCCGACGCGAGCCGCACGATCGAGGGCAACGGGCTGGTCAGCGACGAAGACGGCGTCCGGTTCGAGTTCGACGGCAGCGCGAACGACACCCTGTACGAGGTGCGGGCCAACGGGTACCACCGGTACGTGTACTCGTCGTCGCTGAACGCGACGGTCACCGGGCGGGACGTGTTCGCGGCCGACTCCCCCACCCCGCGCGGGTACCGGAGCGACCTGTACCTGTACGTGCAGGGCGGCGACGTGGACAACATCCAGGCCGACGGGAACGTGTACCTGTTCGAGCCGACGATCGCCGGGCGGTTCGACTCGATCGGGGTCGACATGGCGCTCCAGGGCCCGCTCGGGGCGGCGCCGGACGCGTGCACGCTCGAGCCGCTCGGGTGGATCGGCCTGCGCGACGCCGACGCGTACTGGTACGACGTGGTGTTCCTCCCGCGGAGCGAGGAGAACATCATCGACGTGGACTACCCGAACGACCCGCTGTCGGTGTGCGACGGCTGCGGCCGCCTGTACGTCCAGGGGATCGACCAGGGCGTCGACGTGTGCGTGGACTTCTCGTTCCTGTTCGACGAGTTCGGGCTGCCGGACGCGGACGACTACGTGCTGCCGATGCACGCGCTGTAGGCGTGCCGTGGCGGCTCGAGTGGCGTCCGCGGTTCACGCCGTCGCCGCTCACGTACTGGGTCCACGGCGCGACCGTCCCCGCCCCCACCGCCCGCGGGTACCCGTGGGTCGTGGTCGAGCGGCGCGGGCACTGCCTCGGGTTCGCGTCGGCGGACGAGCTGCGGCACGCGATCGGCGTCCTGTCGAGGCGGGTGCTGCCGCGCCCGTCGGCGCTGGCGGGGCCGCCGCACGGCCACGCGAACCAGCACTGGCTGTCGCGGTTCCCGACCGACCTGCGTTCCTGGCGGGTGCGGACGGCGCTGGTCGCGGAGCTGCGGGACGCGCTGGCGGCCCTCGTCGACGGCTGACCGGGTCCGGTCGGGCTCGGCGCCGCGGGCGCCCGGTCCTCGGAGGCGCGGCGGCGGGCGGAGCGGTGGATGGATGCCGCGGGCGCCCGGTCCCCGAGGGGATGGATGCCGCGGGCGCCCGGGCCCCGAGCCACCTCGCTGAAGCTGCAGGGCGACGGGGACGCGACGACGAGCGGTGGCCGCCGGCGGCGGAGCCGGCGCGGGCGCGCTGCCGCAGGACGAGGTGGACGTGGGTGGCGCCCTCCTCCGCACCGCGTCTCCCGGGATACCGCGCGCGCCGCGTCCGGCAACGGAGGCCTCCCCTTCGGCTTCGTCGGCAAGCCGACGGCCTGCAGGG
>JBEBJW010000702.1:0-4612 GCA_040079715.1 Myxococcota bacterium
GCGTGGCTCGACGACGTGGGGGTGTACGCCCGGCCTGCCGCCGACGGGTGGTGGGTCTCGGGGTGCGACGAGGCGGTGTCGTTCCCGGACGGGCCCGGGACGCGGCTCGAAGCGGGCGCGTCGGCCCACGCGCTGGTCTCGTCGAAGATCCGGCGGCTGCTTCCGGCCCTCGCCGACGCGCCCCACGACGGAGGCTGGTCCGGGTTGCGGACGTTCGCCCCGGATCGCCGGCCGGTGCTGGGTGAGGACCCGGAGCTCCCCGGCCTGTGGTGGGTCACCGGGCTCGGCGGGTACGGCCTGACCGGCGGCCCGGCGGCGGCAGAGGCCGTGGCGGCGTGGATCGACGGCCGCGACACCCCGTGGCTCGGGCGGGACGCGGTGTCCCCCGGGCGCCCCTACCCGCGGCGATGGTCGATCCGACCCGACGGTGACGCAGCCCGATCCGAGCTGATCGACGTGGGCCTCGACCGGGGAACGGGCGGACGGGCCTCGATCGGGTGAGCCGACCGCGACCCGCCGCGGACCGTGATCTACTGGACCGAGAACTGCGCCGACGGCACGATCGCGGGCGCGGTGGTCAGCCACGCCTCCGCACTCCAGTTCCCGACGTCGTTCCCGCCGAGCGGGCGGGTGGTGTCGATCTGGCCGCCGGCCGGGACCCGGACCTGGACCAGCGGCGCGTAGCACTCGGCGATCGAGACCGCGTTGACGCCGCTCGGGTAGAACACGCTCCACTGGTTCACCAGGCACCCGTCGATCACCTCGACCCCGATGTCGGTCGCGCACGGGTTGCGGAACCCGGCCGCGAGCTGCACCGGAGGCGTGCACACCTGGCACGGCCCGGTGGCGTCCCGCGCCTCGACGAACGGCACGAGGTCGCTCGGGTCCCCGCACGCCGGGAGCCCGGTCTCGCCGGTGCCGCCGAGCCCGGTCTCGCCGGTCGACCCGGTCGAGGAGGCACCGGAGTCGGTGTCGGCGTCGGAGTCCGCGTCGGAGTCCGCGTCGGCGTCCGCGTCGGTGTCGGTGTCCGCGTCGACCGCGTCGGTCGGGACGTCGGTCATCGGCAGCTCGTGGCACGCGACGGTGAACCAGACGAACAGCGGGCGCATCGAGGACTCCTTCGGCGAGGGTTACTGAACCTGGAACTGGACCTGGGCCTGGACCGGCTGCGGCGTGCCGAACACGACCGTCGCCTGCCACATCCCCGCCCCGAGCCCGGTGCCCGGCATCGACTCCTCGTAGAACGAGCCCGCCGGGACCACGATCTGTTGCTGCCCGGCGCCGCACGCCACCGCCCATCCGGCACCGTTGCCGTTCGGATCGACGATCGACCCGCTGGTGGCGAAGCAGTTCTGCGGGACGTTGAACACCTGGTCGGACGTGCACGGGTTGGTGAACCCGTACACCATCGTCACCGGCGACGCGCACACCGCGCACGGGCCGTTCGCGTCCGCCATCTCCAGGTACGGGACGAGGTCCGCCGGGGTGCACGCCGGCACGCCGGTGTCGCCGGTGGTCGGGTCCGTGTCGGCGTCGGTGTCGGCGTCGGTGTCGGTGTCGGTGTCGCTGTCGCTGTCCGCGTCGGTGTCCGTGTCGCTGTCGCTGTCCGCGTCGGTGTCCGTGTCGCTGTCGGTGTCGGCGTCGGTGTCGCTGTCCGCGTCGCTGTCGCTGTCCGCGTCGCTGTCGCTGTCCGCGTCGGTGTCCGCGTCGCCGTCGGCGGCGCCGGTATCGGTGGTGTCGGTGTCCTTGCCGCTGCACCCGGCGAAGCCGAGCGTCAATCCAACCAGCAGGCTCAAGTACGTACGGGTCATGGTTCCCTCCAGCGTCCGTGCATCGTGCATTGCCCGTGCCGTCCACCGAACACCAGTCGGTCCCGCCCGTCGGTCGTCGGGGTCCCCCCGAACCGCGACGTTCGCGTCGCGCTGGTTCCGGGCGGTCAGCGCCGCTGAGCGGACGACCGCCGACGCTCCTGCCGGCGACCGCGGGTTCGTGCCGCGGTGACCAGGCTGTCGATCGCGGTGAGCGCCGCGATGGACCGGTTGCTCGCTGCTACTGAACCTGGAACTGGGCGACGGCCTGGACCGGCTGCGGCGTGCCGAACGTGATCGACGCCTGCCACATCCCCGCGGCGAGACCGTTGCCCGGCAGCGACTCCTCGTAGAACGAGCCCGCCGGCACCACGATCTGCTGCTGCCCGGCGCCGCAGCCGTTGGCCCACCCGACGCCGTTTCCGTTCGGATTGACGATCGACCCGCCGGTCGAGAAGCAGCTCTGCTGGACGTTGAACGCCTGGTCGGACGTGCACGGGTTGGTGAACCCATACACCAGCGTCACCGGCGAGACGCACACCGCGCACGGCCCGTTCGCGTCCTCGATCTCGAGGTACGGGACGAGGTCCGCGGGGGTGCAGGCGGGAGCGCCGGTGTCGCCGGTCGTCGGGTCCGTGTCGGCGTCGGTGTCGGTGTCCGTATCGCTGTCGGCGTCGGCGTCGGTGTCGCTGTCCGCGTCGGTGTCCGTGTCGCTGTCGCTGTCCGCGTCGGTGTCCGAGTCGCTGTCGCTGTCCGCGTCGGTGTCGGTGTCGGTGTCGGTGTCGGCGTCGCTGTCCGCGTCGCTGTCACTGTCCGCGTCGGTGTCCGCGTCGCCGTCGGCGGCGCCGGTGTCGGTGGTGTCGGTGTCCTTGCCGCTGCACGCGGCGAAGCCGAGCGTCAATCCCACCAGCAGGCTCAGGGTCGTACGGGTCATGGTCCCTCCAGCGTCCGTGCATGATGCAATGCCCGTGCCGTCTGCCGAACACCAGTCGATCCCGCCCGTCGGTCTCCCGGGTCCCCCCGAACCGCGACATCCGCGTCGCGCTGGTTACGGACCGCCATGTTCCTGCCGATCGGCGACACCCCCAACCCGCGCGGGTTCGTGCCGTGGGTCACCTGGCTGTTGATCGCGGTGAACGTGGCGATCCACCTGCTGCTCGCGCTGCCGGCGTCGATGATGCCGGCCGACCCGTCGAGCCCCGGCGCCGTCGCGATCGCCGACCGCCTGCGGGACCTCGGTCCGGGCGTGGTCCAGGCGATCTCCGGCTGGGACGTGTTCGTCGAGGATCACGGGTTCCGGCCGGGCGCCCCGTCGGCGCTCGACCTGTTCACCGCGATGTTCCTGCACGCGAACCTCGCCCACCTCGTCGGGAACATGCTGTTCCTGTGGATCTACGGCGACAACGTCGAGCACCGGGTCGGTCGCCTGCCGTTCCTGGCGGGGTACCTCGCGACCGGCGCCGCCGCGACCCTCGCGTTCGCCGCGATCGCCGCGGATCCGCTCATCCCGATGATCGGGGCGTCCGGCGCGATCAGCGGCGTCCTCGGCGCGTACTTCGTGATGTTCCCGCGGAACCGGGTCAAGCTGTTCGTGTTCCTGTTCCCGTTCGTGCTCGACGTGTGGCTGGTCCCGGCCCCGCTGGTGCTCGGGATCTACGTCGTGATCGACAACCTGCTGCCGCTGTTCTTCGGCGCGGGCTCCGGGGTGGCGTACGGCGCCCACCTCGGCGGGTTCGTCGCAGGGCTCGCGCTCGCGTGGGCCGCGAACCGGGCGCTCCGGCCGACCGGGCTGACCGCCGAGACCGAGCGGGCCGGACCGACGGACCGGGCCGCTGCCCACCTCGACGCGGCGGACCAGCTCGCCGCCCGGAGCCAGTGGTCGGCGGCGTACCAGCACTACCTGCGGGCGCTCGAGCTGTCGGCGGACCCGGCGATCGTCGATCGGGCGCGGGACGGCCTGCGTCGGCTGCCGCTCGACCCGCGGCACGCGGCCCGCCTCGGCCTGTGACCGGTCAGCGCCGAAGGGTGGGGTTCGTCAGGTAGTACACCGGCTCGTCCGCCAACATCGCCGCTCCCACCGTCGAACGCGCGGCGCGCCGACCGCTTACGCGGACGGGCACCCGGGTTCACTGGATCTGGAAGTTCACCTGCGCGGCGACCGCGGGGCTGGTGCTGAACCGCGCCGACACGCCCCAGTTTCCGGCCATCGCGCTCTCGAGCGCCCACAGGTCCTCGAACACGCCGCCGGCCGGGACCGTGACCACGAGGTTGCCGCCGGTGCAGACGAACCCGTTCTGGATGACCTGCCCGTTCGGCAGCTGGTAGTCCCACTCGTCGACCAGGCAGCCGTCGACGTAGGTGACGTCGATGTCGACCGGGCACGGGTTGGAGAATCCGGCCGCCAGGGTGACCGGCGCGGCGCACACCGCGCACGCCCCCGTCGCGTCGCGGGGCTCGACGTACGGCACGAGCTCGGACGGCACGCCGAGGCACGCGAGCGGCCCGGTGTCACCGGTGGTGCCGGTCGCGTCGGTGTCCGCGTCGCTGTCGCTGTCCGCGTCGCTGTCGCTGTCCGCGTCGCTGTCGCTGTCCGCGTCGCTGTCGCTGTCCGCGTCGCTGTCGCTGTCCGCGTCGGTGTCCGCGTCGCCGTCGGGGTCGGTGTCCGCCGGATCGGCCTTCCCGCTGCACCCCGCGACCAGCGCCGCCGCCAAGCCCCACCGAACCACGCGACCTCCAGGGTTGCCGATCGGACATGCCCGGCCGGTGGGGGTCGCGTCACCGTCCGACGATCAGATCTCGGCGAG
>JBEBJW010000703.1:0-4603 GCA_040079715.1 Myxococcota bacterium
CGGTCCCCGTCGACCGATCGGGCGAACCGCGCGTGGATCGACGGGGACCGCGACGGAGACGAGGTCCCGCCGTCTCCGTACAGCCCGGTGGCGCCCTTGTACCGGTCCTCGTTGCCGTACGCCTCGCGCTCGGACGGGTCGGACGGGGAGGACACCCCGCTCCCGACGAGCCGCCCCTGGTCGCCCTGGACCACGTGGGTCAGCTCGTGCGCGAGCAGCCGCTCCCCCGCGGCCGATCCGGGCTGGTACTCCCCGTCGCCGAAGAAGATGTGGCTGCCGACGGTGAACGCCTCGGCCTGGAGCGAGGCCGACGCGTCCCCCGCGGTGCCGCCGGCGTGGACCCGCACGTGGTCGAACCCGTGGCCGAACGCCTGCTCCATCTTCGACTGGACCGCGTCCGGCAGCGGCTGGCCTCCGCCGGACCGGAGCGCCGACATCAGCTCGGCGTTGCCGGGGGAGGTGTCGGGGATCCCTGCGGCCGCGCGCATCACCGCCGAGCGGAGCACCGGGCCGATCCCGCCGTCGTCGGCGCCCGCGAGCGCCGAGCGGACGACCGCGTTGCCGAGCGTGCCGTGCGACGCCGCGACCACGTCGTCGCCGACCGCGGGGCCCGCGCTCCCGGCGTCGGTCCCGAGGCCCGCGTCCGACGTGGCCCCGCGCGGAGACAACCTGGCGCGCATCGGCGATTCCGCGTTGCCGTGAGGAGTCGGCTTCACGGGTCCCTCCGTCCGCCCAGGCTATCCCACCCCGGCCCGCCGGCGCGCGCGGACAACGTTCGCCGGGTCGACGAGGCGCATCCGGTCAGGGTCGGCGGCGCGTCGACGCCGGTCGGTTCCTTCCGGACCTCCGCCCACCCTTCCGGCAACGTTCGGTGCTTCAGCGCGGGTCCGGTGCGAGCGGTGCGAACGTTCCGGCGGGGACCCGTGGGCTTCGGCGCTCCCACCCCCACGGGATGCGCATCAGATCGGCCACCGGACTGGTCGGAAGCCGCGAAGCCGATCCGATCCCGTGGACACTTTTGGGGAGGGAACGAAGTTGCCATCTGGGTCCGCTTCCAGCGAAGAGGCGCCGCTGGACCGCTCGGGGCTGGAATTCCCGAGGACGTAGGCATCCACGTCCTTGGGCCGCCGTTCACAGTTCTGTCAACCCGAGCGACGGTTCTGCACCCGGTGGGTACGTTCGATCCTGTCGCGGGAGCGTGAAATGGAGTCGGTGTCCGAGGCTGTCGAGTCAGCGCCACGCGCGAGGGTCGAGTGGCGGCGGTGGTTGGTGTTCGGCGCAGGAATGGGGGTCTACGGCGCGATTCATCTCGCGATCCTGGTGGCGTTCTGGACCCGCAACGACCCGTGGGGACCGCCGTGGGGCGAGCTGTTCGCGCTGGGGGGCGTGCTGGCCTGCGCCGGCGGGTTCACCGGCGCGGTGGTCGGCGGAGGAGCGGGAGTCGTCCTGGGTCGCCCGGCCTGCAGGGCACCGAGCTGGTCGGTCGCGCTTCTGGCGCCCTTGTTCCCCGGCGTGGGCGCCGCGGTGGGGGGCGTCCTCGCGGCGATCCCGTCGGCGGCAATCCTGCTGCAGGCCCGGCTCGTCGCTGGATCGAGTTGGGACGGCGTCTTCATCGTGATCCTGTTCGTGCTGGGGTGCGGGTCCGGGGCTCTCGTCGGCCTGCTGTTCCTACCCCCCGCTGCGGTCACGCTGGTGGGTAGGCAGTGGCGACCCGAGGTTCGGCGAACGGCGTGGGGCATGGCGTGCCTCGCTGCGTTCGCGGGGCAGACCTTGGCGCTCGTCGGCCTGATGTTGGTGGCATCCCTGTCCTGACGCGCGATCCCGTGCGGGACCTCCACGTCGCCGTTGCTCGACGTATCTCCCGACACTTCGCAGCGGGGAGCCGGTGGCGACCCCGAAAAGAGACCGGGACCGCGAGCAGTCGACGAGGCCTTCCGGCGGGCTCTGGGCGGCGCTCGGGCTCGCCGGCGCGTTCCGTAGACGGCGCTGAGCTCAGTCCCCGAGGCGCGCCAACGGGACCACCAACACCGGACACGGCGAGCGGTGGACCACCCGCTCGGCGACCGACCCGATGAACAAGTGCTCGAGGCCCTTCCGCCCGTGGGTCGGCAGCACGATCAGGTCCGGCGCGAGCTGACGGGCGAGATCGGCGATCGCGTCGCCGGGGTTGCCGGTCCGGCGCGGGACCACGTGGACCACCGTGCCGGGGAACCCGTGCGCCGCCGCGCGCTGGTGGATCATCGCCTCGAGCGTCATCTTGCGCTTGACCGGCTCGAGCGGCATCGTCGGGTCGGACAGGAACGTCGACGCGATCGACCGGTCCGGCGGCATCACGTGCACGACCTCGACCCGCTCGCCGCCGAGGTGGTGGCCGATCCACGGCAGCGCGCCCGGGTCGAGGTCGTCGACCGGGGCCAGCACCAGCAGGCGGCTGGTCGGGTCCGGCACCGGGTCGCCGAGGCCGGTCACCAGCACCGGGGTGCGGACGTTGCGAATCAGGCGCCCGGTGACCGAGCCGAGCATCACCCGCTCGACCGCGGCCCGCCCGTGGCTCGCGACGATCAGCAGGTCGTACGCGTCGGTCGCGTCCGGCACCACGTCGACCGGCCGCCCGGCGACGAACCGCGCCACGCCCCGGATCTCGGCCGGGAGCCCCGCGACCAGCGCGTCGAGCTTCGCCCGCTCGTCGGCCGCGCTCCGGTTCCAGTCGGCCCACAGCGCGTCGAGCTCGTCGGTCCGGTACGGCGGCGTGGGCAGCCCCTCGGTCGACCACTCCGACGCGAACAGGAGATCGAGCGTGCCCGACAGCCGCCGGGCCCACGGGATCGCCTGGTGCACCGCCGACGCTGCCCCGTCGTGAACGTCCACCGCCGCGCACAGCCGCACGCCCCACCTCCGCCACCCCCGTCTAACCGGACCGGCCGAGATAAGTCCCGCACGGAGGGCGGATGGACGGACCGGATCCGACCCCGGAGATCCGGGCCCCGTCGTGGGCGGGCCGGATCCGGGAGCTGCACCTGCTCGAGCTGATGGAGAAGTACCGGCGCCGGGTGGTCCACCAGGAGACGGGGCTGCCGTTCCCGCCGACCGAGCGGCTCCGCCCGCTGTCGCTCGAGCGGCTCGCGTTCGAGACCCGCGGCGGGCTGAAGCTCGCCCTGACGGCGTTCACCCCGCTGTGCGTCGCGGCGTTCCTGCTCAGCCTCGTGTGGGACTGGCACGGGCTGATCCTGTCGTGCGCGGTGTCCGGCCTGATCGGGTTCGGCACGAACTGGATCGCGATCAAGATGCTGTTCTACCCGCGCGAAAGCCGGCCGATCTTCGGCCACGGGCTGATCCCGTCCCAGCGCGACGATCTGGTGGCGAAGGTCGCGACCGAGGTGCTCGAGAACCTGATCAACGAGGAGCTGATCCTCCAGAAGATCCACCAGACCCGGATCGTGAACCGGTTCACCACCGCCGCCCTCGGCAAGTTCCGCCAGGTCACGCAGGACCCGGAGTTCAAGGACGATCTCCGGCGGATGATCCTGACCTACGTGGGGACGATCGCGCGGGATCCGGCGTTCCGGGCCCGGGTCGCGGCGCGGGCCGAGACGAGCCTCGAGGAGATCGCCGGCGACCGGCTGCGCGGGTTCGTGGTCCGGCGGCTGAAGGACCTGTGGCGGGGCCCGCTGATCGACCTGTTGAACCAGGAGATCGAGCGGTTCCCGGCGACGGTCGACGAGGGGATGGACGGGTTCGAGGAGCTCGCGGCCTCGCTGCCGAAGGCGCTCGCCACCCACCACGACGAGATCGACCGGGTGCTGACGAACATGCTGGTCGGGCTGGTCCACGAGGTCGATCTGCGCGAGATCATCTACGAGCAGCTCGACGGCGTGACCCCGCTCCAGCTCGAGCAGGCGTTCCTCGAGTTCAGCGACGACAAGCTGTCGTACATCACGCTGCTGGGCGGGATCTTCGGGGTGATCGGCGGGACGCTGATCATCTGGCCGATCGGCGCGACGGTGGTGATCCTCGGCGGGGTGGCGGCGCTGTTCCTGGCCGACCTCCTCGCCTACCGGCTGCTCCGCGGGCGGTGGACCCCGGAGACGCCGCCGGCGGGCCCGTCCCCGGACGCCGGTCACCTCCCGATGACCGCCACCACCGGGTCGGCGCCGGTGGCTGCGCCGCCGTCGACCGGACCGACCGACCCGAGCTGAACCCCGCGGGCGCCGAGCTCGGCGCCGATCACCACCAGGGGCATCTCCCGCGGAGGCGGGTCGGCGGCGGCTCCGTCGGGCCCCGTCGGGACCGTGACCGCGTCGGCGAGCGCGTCGGCGACCGCCTCCGCCGGTGCGTCGCCGGCGGGGACCGCGAACCGGACCGGCCGGCCGTCGAGGTCGATCGTCGCCATCAGCACCGTCAGCGGGGCCCCGTCGACCGTCACCACCGCGATCCCGGACCCGAGGATCGGCCGGGTCGTCAGGATCGCCACCCCGGTCGGGGCGCGGTTCGGCCCGGGACCCACCGCCGCCCGCATCCCGAGGGTCGCCCCGAGCGCCGCGACCACGTCTCGACCGCCGGTCACCGGGCTCGTCGCGTCGCAGTCGCGGATCCCGACCACGGT
>JBEBJW010000704.1:0-4583 GCA_040079715.1 Myxococcota bacterium
ATCCACCCAGGCGCGGTCGAGGACTGCGTCGCCGGCGACCAGGACTGCGACGGGCTGGTCGACGCGGACGACCCCGACGCCGTCCTGGACGCGTTCTTCGTCGACGGGGACGGGGACGGGCTCGGTGCCGCGCCGACCGGGGCCTGTGCAGCGGGACCGGGGATCGTCGCGGTGGACGGGGACTGCGACGACGGGGACGCGACCCTCCCGGGCGAGTGGCGCGCCGACGCCGACGGCGACGGGTTCGCTGGCCCGGTGACCGGGGTCGCGTGCGCCGCACCGAACCCGGGCGATCTGCCCCCCGGCACGGTCGCGGACGCCGACTGCGACGACGCCGACGCGTCCGCCCACCCGGGCGGCGCCGAGACCTGCGACGACGGCGTCGATCAGGACTGCGACGGCCTGGTCGACTGCGAGGACGGCGACTGCAGCGGCCCGGTGTGCGGCGAGGTCGCGTGCGCCGACGGCCTCGACGACGACGGCGACGGCACCACCGACTGCGACGACGACGACTGCTGGGGCATCGACTGCCACGTCGACGGCGTGCGGGCGCGGGTCCTCGGCGGGCGGTTCACGATGACCCGCGCGTTCACGCACTACACGTACTGGTCGTACGGGCGGACCGGCTCCACCTGGACCCGGTCCGACAAGGCCGGCGTGGCCGCGTCGGTCGTCGGGGAGGTGGTCGTCGCGCCGCCCGGCCAGCGGTTCTCGACCGCGACCACCCTGACCACCTGCGGGTTCACCGTGGCCGAAGCGACGTTGGCCAGCAGCTACCAGGCGTACGGCGGGTGGTTCGGCCCGTCGTCGGTGTCGATCGTCCGCGACCCGCCGGTCCGGTCGGGGGTCGTGGTGGAGCCCGGGTGCCGGCTCGGCGGCGACGACTGGCTCCCGCGCGACCTGTGGCTCGACGGCGGCGCGGCGGCAGATCCCGCGCTCGGGGTGACCTGGTACCCCGGCGACGGGCCGTACGTGCCGTTCGCGTCGTCGTCGCACAGCCTCCAGTCGACCGACATCCGGACCGGCAGCGGCTCGTGGACCACCGACCCGATCCCGGCGGGCGGCTTCTGGCCGTACGCCCCGGACGACGACCGGGTGCTGCTGGCCGACCAGCCGTCGGTCCACGGGCTGGCCGCGGGCTGGGGCGACGCGTTCCACCCGGGCGACGACGTGGGCCGGATCCTCGCGGTGGTCGGCGACCAGAACGGCGACGGCGTCGACGACCTCGCGATCGGGATGCCGGATCTGCTCGCGACGAACCCGGAGGGCTCGGTCGCGCTCGTGTCCGGGGTCGGCGGGGGGCAGCGCACGCTGAACGACGCGTTCGCCACCGTGATCGGCGAGCTGTCGAACGACCGGGCCGGCACCACCGCGTCGGTCGGCGACCTCGACGGCGACGGGATCGACGACCTGGTGGTCGGCGCGGTGTACGCGCACCAGTACCAGGGCGCGGCGTACGTGCTCCACGGCCCGGTCACCGGCGTGGTCGGGCTCGGGACGGCCCACGCGACGCTCGACGGGGCGGTCGCGTGGGAGGGCGTCGGGTCCGCGATCGGCGGCGCGGGCGACGGCGACGGCGACGGCCGGACCGAGTTCCTGGTCGGGGCGAGCGACACCGACGGCGACGGGTACGACCGCGGCGTGGTGTACCTCGTGGCGGATCCGCAGGCCGGCGGCGCCACGATCGCGTCGGTGGCGACCGCGGCGATCAGCGGCTCCGTCGACTACCAGCGGCTCGGGCGCGATCCGCTCGGCACTGCGGGCGACGTCGACGGCGACGGGCTCGACGACCTGTTCGTCGCCTCGGCCTACAGCTACGCCGACGGCGCGTACGGGCAGGTCCGGGTGTTCGTCGCGCCGATCGCCGGGGATCTCACGTACGACGACGCGGACGTCCAGCTCGCGGGCACCTCGCTCGCGATCTCGATCGGCACGGCGGTCGCCGCGGACGATGTGGACGGCGACGGGCTCGACGACCTGATCCTCGGCTCGCCGCGGACCGGGGACGCCGGCGAGGTGTGGCTCGTGACCGCGGTGGCGGCCGCGGGCATCCACCCGGTCGACGAGGTCGCGTCGGCGCGGCTGGTCGGGGTGTATCCCGGAGATCAGCTCGGCTACTCGGTCGCCTCCGCCGGCGACCCGAGCGGTGACGGGCGCGCCGACCTGGTGATCGGCGCCCCGCGGAGCGAGGTGGTCCCGCTCGGGGCGGCTCCGGGCTCGGCCTGGCGGGTCGACGGGCCGTTCGGCGGGGTCCAGTCGGTCGGCGACGTCGGCCGGCGACTCGTGTCATCCACGGCGGCCGACCAGGCGGGCGTCACCGTGCTCGGCGGGTCGGACCTCGACGGCGACGGCGAGCCGGACGTGGTGGTCGGCGCGCCGTTCGATCCGGGCGGCGGGACGGCGTACCTCGTGTCCGGCGCCGCGCTGTGACGACGAGGGGAACCCCTCGTTCGACCTCCCCGGCGCCTACCCTGCCGTGCTGGAGCGCGCGATGAACCGAGTCCTCGTCCTGGCGTGGTTCGCGGGCTGCGGCGACGCGGAGGACGGTGCCCACGGGGCCGACCCGACCGATCCGCCGACCGGGTGCGGCCCCTGCGACGCCGACCACGACGGTGCGACCGACGCGGACGACTGCGACGACGCCGATCCCGCGGTGTTCCCCGGCGCGAGCGAGGCCTGCAACGGCGTCGACGACGACTGCGACGGCGCGATCGACGCGGACGACCCCGACCGCGGCGCCGAGCGCTGCGACGACGGCGTCGACCAGGACTGCGACGGCCTGGTCGACTGCGAGGACGGCGACTGCGCAGGCCCGGTGTGCGGCGAGGTCGCGTGCGCCGACGGGCTCGACGACGACGGCGACGGCACCACCGACTGCGACGACGACGACTGCTGGGGGATCGACTGCCACGTCGACGGCGTGCGGGCGCGGGTCCTCGGCGGGCGGTTCACGATGACCCGGGCGTTCACCCACGACACCTACTGGTCGTACGGGCGGACGGGCTCCACCTGGACCCGGTCGGACAAGGCCGGCGTGGCCGCGTCGGTCGTCGGGGAGGTGGTCGTCGCGCCGCCCGGCCAGCGGTTCTCGACCGCGACCGCCCTCACCACCTGCGGGTTCACCGTCGCCGAGGCCACGCTCGCCAGCAGCTACCAGGCGTACGGCGGGTGGAACAGCGCGACGTCGGTGTCGATCCTCCGGGATCCGCCGGGCCGGTCGGGGGTCGTGGTGGAGCCCGGGTGCCGGCTCGCCGGCGACGACTGGCTCCCGCGCGAGCTGTGGCTCGACGGGGGCGCGGCGACGGACCCCGCGGTCGGGGTGACCTGGTACCCCGGCGACGGGCCGTACACCCCGCTCGCGTCTTCGTCGTACAGCGTCCAGTCGATCGACGTCCGCACCGGGAGCGGCTCGTGGACCACCGATCCCGTCCCGGCCGGCGGGTACTGGCCGTACGCGCCCGACGACGACCGGGTGCTGCTCGCCGACCAGCCGTCGGTCCACGGGCTGACCGGGGGCTGGGGCGACGCGTTCCACCCGGGCGACGGCGTGGGGCAGGTCCTCGCGGTGGTCGGCGACCAGAACGGCGACGGCGTCGACGACCTCGCGATCGGGATGCCGGATCTGCTCGCGACGAACCCGGAGGGCTCGGTCGCGGTCGTGTCCGGGGTCGGCGGGGGCCAGCTCACCTTGAACGACGCGTTCGCGAACCTGATCGGCGAGGTGTCGAACGACGGGGCGGGGACCACCGCCGCGGTCGGCGACCTCGACGGCGACGGGATCGACGACCTGGTGGTCGGCGCGGTGAACCACACCGCGTACGGGACGTTCAACGACCAGGGCACCGCGTACGTCGTCCACGGGCCGGTCTCCGGGGTGGTCGGGCTCGGGGCGGCCCACGCCGCGTTGAACGGGGCGACGCCGTGGGAGGGCGTCGGGTCCGCGATCGGGGGCGCGGGCGACGGCGACGGCGACGGCCGGACCGAGTTCCTGGTCGGTGCGAGCGCCACCGACGGCGACGGGTACGATCGCGGCGTGGTGTACCTCGTGGCCGATCCGCCCGCCGGCCGCACCACGATCGCGTCGGTCGCGACCGCGACGATCCGCGGCACCGTCGACTACGACCGGCTCGGGGGGGATCCGCTGGGCACTGCGGGGGACGTCGACGGCGACGGGCTCGACGACCCGTTCGTCGCGCTGGGGTACACCTGGGTCGACGGCGCCGTCGGGCAGGTCCGGGTGTTCATCGCGCCGAGCGCCGGGGATCTCACGTACGACGACGCGGACGTCCAGCTCGGCGGCACCGCGCGGGCGATCTCGCTCGGCACGGCGGTCGCCGCGGACGACGTGGACGGCGACGGTCTCTCCGACCTGATCCTCGGCTCGCCGAACACCGGCGACGCCGGCGAGGTGTGGATCGTGACCGCGGTGGCGGCCGCCGGGGTCCACCCGGTCGACGAGGTCGCGTCGGCGAGGCTGGTCGGGGTGTACCCCGGAGATCAGCTCGGCGCCTCCGTCGCCTCCGTCGGGGACCCGAGCGGCGACGGGCGCGCCGACCTGGTGCTCGGCGCCCCGCGGAGCGACG
>JBEBJW010000705.1:0-4582 GCA_040079715.1 Myxococcota bacterium
AACTGGACCAGCAGGTGGGTCACGCCGTCGGGGGTGATCCGGTACAGCGCGTAGGCGTCGTAGTCGAGGACGTACAGGTTGCCGCACGCGTCGACCCGGAGCCCGTCGTGGTACTCGCCGGTGCCGACCCCGGTGGCGTACACCACCGGCTCGCCGACGACGTTCAGGTCGGCGTCGAGGTCGAGCGCGTAGACCTTGCCGGGGTCGCTGCGGTACGCGGCGAAGAACGTCCCGAGGTACATCCGACGCCAGTCCGGGGCGAAGTCGAGCACCCGGGGCCAGAACGGCAGGTCCGCCGCCACCGCCGTCGACGCGCCGGTGGTCGGATCGACCCGCTGGACCGTGCTGTTCGTCGCGAGGTACACGAGCCCGTCCCGGCCGACGACCACGTCGTACGCGAAGATGCTGGTGTTCAGCACGGTCACCGCCCCGGTCGTCGGGGAGATCCGGGTCGGATGGTCGGCCGCGACCACCAGGTCACCGTCGGGCAGCCAGTCGATCCCCGCGATCGGCCCGCGGTCGGGGGTCACCACGGTGAACCCGCCGTCCCACGCGGTCGACAGCAGCGAGACCGTGTCGCTGCCGAACACGTGGCCGGCTCGGTCGAACGCGAGGCCGTGGTACCCGCGGCCGTTGACCTGGGTGACCGTGGGGGTGTCGGTCAGCGCGGCGCAATCGACCACGCCGTCGGTGTCACCGTCCGTGTCCGTGTCCGTGTCCGTGTCCGTGTCCGTGTCGGCGTCGCTGTCCGTGTCGGCGTCGCTGTCGATGTCTGTGTCGGCGTCGCCCGCATCCGCGGCCCCCACATCCGCGGCCCCCACATCGTGGGGCTCGCACCCGGCCGCGATCCCGATCCCGACCACGATCCGCGCCGCCCACGGTTCCATCGGACCTCCCGGGGGATCATCGCCCGACGCGAATGACGCCGCGGTGACACGGTGTCCCGGACGGTACCTATTCGGCGGTCGCCCAGGTCCGGGTGCGGCTCCCGTGCCGATCCACCGCGTCCGGGGCCCGGCTCTGCCGCCACTCGACCACCCCGGCGGTGATCCCGTCGGCCGCGTTGCGCCGGAACTGGAGCGACTGCATCCGGGCAGCGTCCTCCTTGTTGTCGTGGAACCCCATCTCGAGCAGCGCGGCCGGCATCGTGTTGTGGACCGGCGAGATCTCGGAGTAGTCCCCGGGCCGGGTGCCGCGGTCGACGTACCCCTTGTCGGTCGCGTGGACGGTCGCGTGGAGGTGCTGGTCGAGCAGGGTCGCGAGGCGCACGCTCTCGGGGTCGGCCGGGGTCGGCGGGGTCGAGTCGACGCCGTAGAACGCGGTCAGCCCCTTCGGCGAGCCGTACGGCGACGCGTTGGTGTGGATCGACAGGTACATCGCCTCCGCGTCGGACTCGGCGGCCCAGCTCGCCCAGTGCGGCCGCAGGCGCATGTCCGACACCACCGCGCCGCACTCGTAGGTGCCGATCCACGGCGGCCCGCCGAGGCGATCGAGCTGGTGGGCCATCGACACCTCGTAGTACGGCATCTGGCGGTACACCCCGGCCCACGGCAGGATCACCCCGGCCTTCCCGCCGCCGATCCGGACCGCGTCGGCGGACAGCGGCGACGCGCCCGAGCCGGTCAGCGTGACCTCGACCACGGTCCCGGCGGGGAGGCAGTCGTCGCCGAGCGGCATCCAGTGGCCGCCGTGCCCGCGCTGGTCGACCACGTACTCCCGGACCGCGCCGCCGGCGGACACGGTGTAGATCGCCTGGTCGTCGAGGTCGTCCTCCGCCGACCACCGGACGTACGCGTACCACTGGCCGTCGGACGGGACGGTCAGCCGCCAGCTCGCGGAGCCGCCCGGGTACAGCCGGGTCGCTGCGCCGCCCTCGGCCAGCGGGTCGTCGTGGGTCGACGCGATCCCGAACGCGGCGAAGCCCTCCCGGAGCCCGGTGCTCACGTCGTCGACCACCAGCGACACCGGGTTGCGGTCCCGCTCCCGCAGGGTCAGCACGGTCGCCCCGGCGCGCTCGAGCGCCGGCGCGAGGAAGTCCGCGACGAACGCCGCGGTCCAGTCGTCCTCCAGCATCCCGAACTTCGGCGAACGCTGGCGACCCCACGAGATCGGCTCGCCGTCGTGGTTCTGGCGGTGGAGCAGCTGCCCGTGCCCGGCGGACAGGTAGACCACCAGCCCGGACAGCGGCTCGGTCGGCGCGGCCGGCACCGGGCGCGGGCCCGCCTCCGGGATCGGCACCACGATCGGGACGTGCCGGTGGGCGATCCGGAGCGCGAGGACCCCGGCGGTCAGGGCGCTGGCGGCGATCCCCCCGATCAGGAACCCGACCACGAACAACCCGAGGATCCGCTTCATTCCTGCCCCGACCGGTCGCCTGTGGTGCCGGTCTCCTTGCGCAGCAGCACCGACGCGCGGACCCGCGACGGCATCGTCCGCTCCCACGCCTCGAACGCGTCGTGGCTCGGGAACGCGCCCGCGAGCCAGTCGAGCTGGAACAGGTTCGGTTGGAACGCGCCGCCGGTGTCCGCCAGCACCACCAGGTGAACCTCCGGACCGGTCGCGCCGGCCCACTCGAGCGCCACGATCTTGCCGAGCCCGACGTTCCAGATGTCGCCCGCGACCGCCGCCCCGGGCCGGAGCGGGATCTGCTCGACCCCGAGGATCCCCTCGACCTCCCGGAAGTACCAGAACCGCCGCTGGAGATCGCCGTTCTTCTGGTGTGGATCGTACGGGATGCCGTTGTTCTCGTGGACGTTGAACATCCGGGTCCGCCCGTCGCCCATCGAGGTCCGGCCAGTGGCGACCTCGATGCTGCCCTGCATCTGCGCCTGGTTCGCCGCGGCGCGGGTCAGCCACACCACGGGTTCTGCCTGACCGGCGGCGGCCCCGCCCGGCTCGTAGATCCCGCCGTAGATCTGGATCCGGTCGTACTGGAACCGGTTGCACGGGGAGGTGGGCCCCTCGCAGGCGACACTGCCGGTGCGCTCGTCGTTCGGCAGCGCGTACAGCGCGGTGGTGTACGGCTCGACCCGGGTGGCGCTGCCGTCGACCTGGTACACGAGGTACTTCGTGAGCCGGAGCTCGTCGCCGTCGAGCTTGATCTTCCGCTCGGCCGCGGCGCCCCGGTCGGGGAGCCACCGGACCACGTCGAACGTCGAGCGGACCCACGCGGGATCTTCGAGCCGCTTGTGCGCCGCGCCGCGATCCTCGTCGGCGACCCGGGCCACGAGGTCGAGGGTCGCCAGCACGTCGTCGAGGTCGTACCCGAGCTCGGCGAACATCCCGGCCTGCGCGAGCGGCGTCCCCTCGGCCCGCTGCTCCCGCAGCTCGCGGGCGGTCTCGCGCGCGACGAACCCGAGGTCTGCGGACGGGGTGCGGAACGACGCCGTCCAGTCGACCCCGGCGCCGTCCGGCGTCGCCGCGACGAACCGGTCCGACACGGCGACCACCCGACCGGTCGCGACGCCCTCGGGTCCTCGCTCGTCCCAGCCCCATGCGGTCGCGACGAACAGCGCGGCCATGCCCATGGTGCAATCCTACCGCGGAACGGATCGGTCGGGGGACGCGCGGTCGGATAGCTCAGGGATGTGAACGGACGGACGGTCAAGCACTGGGGCACCTGGCTGTTCGCCCGGGTCCGCCACGGGCGGCGCGAGCCGGAGGAAGGCGCACTCCGGGTCGGCGACGTGCTCACCCAGGCGGTGATCGTCGGCGGGTGGAGCCTGTTAGCGGCGTTCGCCGTGGTCGGGGTGTTCCGGGAGCTCACCCCCGCGCTGCTCGGGATGGCGGTGCTCAACGGGCTCGTCCCCGGCCCGACCCGCGATCTGCTGGCAGCCCGCGGCTGGTGGCGCGTCGGGTGGGTGTTCGCGCTCCTCGACACCTGGTCGTGGGGGCGCGGCTCGGATCGGCGCGGCGGCGCGGTCGCGAGCCTGGCGCTGACGCTGCTCCGCCACCCGGACGACGCGGCGCTCGCGGCCCGGCTCGACCGGGAGCTGGCGGCGGTGACGCGGCTCGGGCCGTGCTCGGTGCTCGCGGCCGGGATCCGGTCGTTCGTTCGCGGGGACCGCGATGACGCCCGCCGGATGTGGCGGTTGGTGGGGGAGTTCGACTCGACCGTCCGCCCACCGTTCGCCGCGGCCACCGCGATCGACCTGCTGGCGGCGGAGGCGGCGTCGCTCGGGGCGTTCGGTCGGATGGACCGGGAGCTGTCGCGCCCGCGGAGCCCCCGCACCGCGTTCGGCGCGCTGCTGCGTCGGTGTCGCCGGCGGCTGGCGGGGGAGCCGGTCGCGGAGCGCGCGCTGTGGCTCGGGTGGCTGGTCGCGGGCGCCCGGGGCCCGCTGGGGGCGCTCGTGACGCGGATCGTGGCCGAGACGCCGTCGAGCCCGGCTCCGTCGCCGTACGAGCCGTCGGGGCCGACCCTGCGATCGGCGGTCGAGCGCACCGTCCGGCTCGGCCTCGGTCCGACCCGCCGAGAGGACGTCGCCGCCGCCGCGGTGGCGTGGGAGGCAGCGCTGGCCGACGGCGGCGGGATCCCGCCCGAGCGGGTGACCGAGCTGCGCGAGCAGGTGGTGGGGCTGCTGAC
>JBEBJW010000706.1:0-4571 GCA_040079715.1 Myxococcota bacterium
TCTCGGCGAGGGTCCCGTCACGATGGGGGTGGTGTGCGGGGACTACGCCCGGTACGTCGTCCCGGCGGCGTCCCACCCCGCGGATCGGCCGACCTGCCGGGGCCGCGACGTGCACCGGTGGTGGATCGCCGACCGGGGCGAGCACCTGCGGTACGAGCCGGCCGAGATGCTGGCCCGCAAGCCGTACGTCGCGCCGAAGTCGGCGGCGGTGTTCGACGTGGCGCGGAAGATCGTGGTCGCGGGGGCGTCCGGGACGGTGATCCGGGCGGCGATCGACGATCGACGTCGGTTTCCGCTCGACTCGTGCTACGTGGTCCACGGCCGGACCCCGGACGTCGACCTCGACGCGGTCCTCGGCCTGCTGCTGTCCCAGCCGGTCGCCGACTGGTACGGGCGGCGGTTCCCGGCGGCGCGGGTCAAGGGGACGGAGCTGGCGTCGATCCCGGTGCCGCCCGGGTCGTGGGCCGCGATCGGGGAGGCGGCGCGGGCCGGCGACGAGGCGGCGGTGAACGCGGCGGTGCGCGCGGCGTACGGGTGAGGCTCACGTCGATGCGGTCACTCGCTCCAACTCGCGCACGAGCTTGCGGAAGCTACGCGAACGGCGCACGGCGAGAGACAGGTCGATGGACCTGGTCAGCTCGCGCTGGTGTGTCGACGGTTTGTACCCGTGCCAAAGTGTGGCGGCCCTTGCCTTGGGGTTCCGAACATCGTCGGCCTCGGCGCCGGTAAAAACCTCACCCGTTCGGTCGCCGGCGGCCCCCAGGCCACAGCGCAATCCTTGTCCGAGTCGACCACGACCATCACGGCCCCGACGTTTGGGCGCGCCAACGCCAACCCAAGCGCCCGGTCGACACCCTCCAGACGTGGAGGGCGATTCGGTGATGAGATCGCCTCATCTACGAGTTGGCTCCTAGGTTGCCGGATCGGGTCCCTATCGACAGCCCACTTGCTCGGCTCGCGCCCGAGCAAGGTGTAGAGCACGCGCGCGCACAAGGTGGGGATGGCGGTGACCTCGCCGTGCCCCTCCACGATGCAAACCAGACGCCGCGTCAATCAGAGCTCAACCGGCGTCGGTTCGTCGCCCTCGATTCGCAACGGCTCGGAGCGGACGAGCTCGGCGAGGGAGAATAGCCCGTCCCGCACGATCTGCCGTTGTTCGGTCGCCAAGGGGCCAACACGGGTGACCCCGTCGGCGTAGCGGCACACCAGGATCTCCTCGTCCTTTGCTGCGTCGAGCAGGTCGGCGGAGTGGGTGGTGACCAGTACAGATCCGACCTCAGTGGCCGCTTTGAGTGCATCGAACAGCAAGTTGGCCGCGCCGGCGTGGACCGAGACCTCGGGCTCCTCGATCACCAACAGTTGATCGCGCGTCATCTGGGCCAGTGCAGTCATGATTGCCAGGGCACGTAGGGCTCCGTCGGACATCTCGGTGGCCGAGAACGTGGCCGTATGTCCACCATGTTGTTCCTGCTCGAACCGCAGCAGCAGGAATCGGTCGAAGGGCACAACCGCGATGCGGCGTAGGCCGGGAATAATCTGGGCCATCGTCCGCTCCACCAAATCGCGCTTGCCGTCCCCCAGGCTCATGTACGCCGCAGCCACATTGTCACCAGCCTCGGTCAGCTCGATCACCTCGTCCGCGATCCGCGGCGTCCGCATGAGATCCGGATTCGGCCGAACTCGCTTCACGGAGGTGAGCGGACGTGCCTCGCGAAATCGACGTACCGTCGTCAGCAGGCTCTGATCGTCGCCGACGATCTGATGGGGTTCCTCTGCGAACCAGGGACGTCCGGTGAACTTGTTCTTGTCTCGCCCAAGTTGCAGATCGCCGAAGTCGAGCTGCTCCCTGCTGAACGACCAAGAACCGCCGCGCCCGCTATGGAGCGTGAATTGGTGCCGCATCGAGGTGCCGTCGAGCCCTTTCCGGGTCTTGGCCGCTCGAATCTCCACCGAGACGTCGTGTGGCTTGCTGGGCGACCATCTGCGCAATCCCACGATTCCGCCCCGTCGCTGAATCGCTGTTGCGGCATCGCGTGAGATTTCCGATCCGAACACGAGAACGTCGGCGAGGCTGCTCTTTCCGCTACCATTGGGACCGACGACGACGGTGAACGGGGCGAGGTCGACGTGGACCTCCTTGAGGCTCCGGAAGTTCTTGACCGACACGCGCCGCCACATCTTCGGCCTCCGCCCCGGAACACTATCCCACCGTCCGGCCCGGCACCGGGGTCCGGCGCAGCTCGCGATCGCGCCGCATGAACCGCCACATGATGGGAAGGCGCACCCGGATCGCCGACACCAGCAGCCGACACCGGCTGTGCACCGCCCGTGGTTGCAGCGCGCCCCGGCCCGAGCGTACCCTCGGGCCCGGAGGTCCGATGACGTGGTGGCAGGCCGTCGTGCTCGGGCTCGTCGAGGGGATCACCGAGTACCTGCCGGTGAGCTCGACGGGGCACCTGATCCTCGCGTCGTGGCTGCTCGGGTTGGACGATCCGGCCACCAAGGCGTCGGTCGACGCGTTCGAGATCGTGATCCAGGGCGGGGCGATCCTCGCGGTGATCGGCCTGTACCGGGCGCGGGTCCAGCGGATGATCCTCGGGATCCTCGGCCACGATCCCGCGGGTCGACGCCTCGCGATCAACCTGGTGGTCGCGTTCCTGCCGGCGATCCTGCTGGGGCCGATCCTCGACGACGTGATCGAGGCCCACCTGTTCCACGTCGGGCCGGTGCTGCTCGCCCTCGCGGCGGGCGGGGCGGTGATGATCGCCCTCGGTCGTCGGCCGCTGGCGGCGCCGATCTCCCTCGACGACGTGACCCCGAAGCAGGCGCTGACGATCGGGCTGCTCCAGTGCGTCGCGATGTGGCCCGGCACCTCGCGGTCGATGATGACGATCGTGGGCGGCACCCTGGTCGGCCTCGCCCCCGCCCAGGCGGCCGAGCTGTCGTTCCTGATCGGCCTGCCGACCCTCGGCGCCGCCTGCGCGTTCAAGCTGCTGAAGAACGTCGTGCACGCCCACCAGGACGGCACCCAGAACCTGTTCGAGCAGCTCGGGTTCCTCCCGGTGGCGATCGGGATCGTGGTCGCGACGGTGTCGGCGGCGGTGGCGGTCCGGTGGCTGGTGTCGTTCCTCGCCCGCCGCGGCCTCGCCCCGTTCGGGTGGTACCGGATCGGCCTCGCGGCGGTGCTGCTGGTGCTGGTCTTCGCCGGAGGCCTCGAGATCGGATGACCTCGAGCCACGACACGCTCGACGACCCGCGCAACGCCACGCTCACCGTCTGGCTGAACGGCGCCCTCGTCCCGCGGAACCGCGCCGTCGTCAGCGTGCTCGACGCCGGGTTCCTGCTCGGCGACGGGATCTGGGAGAGCTTCCGGGTCCACCACGGCCGCCCGGCGTTCGTCGACGACCACCTCGACCGCCTGTTCGAGGGGCTGCGGGCGATCGACCTCGACCCCGGGCTGACCCGCGACCAGCTGAAGCGGGCACTCGACGACACCCTGCGGGCGAACGGGATGACCGACGGGGTCCACGTCCGGCTGATGATCTCGCGCGGACCGAAGCGGACCCCGTTCCAGGGCCGCAGCGTGGACCTCGGGACGCCGACCGTGGTGATCCTGGCCGAGTTCAAGCAGGCGGACCCGGCGCTGCGGACCCGCGGGCTGACGCTCGTGACCGTCCACGTCCGCCGCGGCGCCCCGGACGTCCAGGATCCGGGCTGGAACAGCCACAGCAAGCTGAACTGCGTGTCGGCCGCGATCCAGGCCGAGAAGCTCGGCGCGGACGAGGCGCTGATGCTCGATCCGCACGGGTTCGTCGCGACCTGCAACTCGACCAACTTCTTCGCGGTGTCGCGCGGGACCCTGCTGACCAGCGCGCCGCTGTACTGCATCGAGGGGATCACCCGGGCGAAGGTCCTGCAGCTCGCGATCGAGGCCGGGATCCCGGTCCGGGAGGGGCCGTTCGCGCTCCGGAAGGTGTACGCGGCGGACGAGGCGTTCTGCACCGGCACCTTCGCCGGGCTGCTGCCGGTCGGGCGGGTCGACGGGCGGACGATCGGCGACGGCGGCCGCGGGCCGATCACCCACCGGCTCCAGCAGGCGTACGACGCGCTGGTCGAGCGGGACACGCGCTGACCAGCGTCCTGCGATGGCTGTGCGTCGCGCCGAGCGCGTGCGGGCATCTGACCGGGCATCTGACCACCGACCAGCGACCCTCCTACCTGTACCAGCGGTGCGACGACGCGGGCGAGCGGTTCGGCATGGACGAGCGGTCGCCCCTCGGGTTCAGCGCCACGGACCTCGTGGGACAGTTCAACCGCCTCGGCCGGATCGAGGTGGCCTTCCCGCCGCCGGACACGTCGGTGAGCCCGGACTCGAGCGGCAGCGACACGGTCACGGTCACGGTCTCCGCGATGCTCGCTCGACCGCCGCGCGTCGCGTTCGTGGAGGGGAGCCTAGCATGCCTCGGGAAAGGTCGCTTCGCGAGGTTCCCGGCCTGCTGGATGCCGATGGCTCGCCTTCGGACCGCCGCCCTCCGGGCGACCCTCCGCTCCCTGCGGCTCCTCGGTCCGAT
>JBEBJW010000707.1:0-4568 GCA_040079715.1 Myxococcota bacterium
CCGCAAGGCCGACGATCGGAACGGCGACGGCATCGGGTGGGCCGACATGGTCCCGGTGATGGTCTCCGGCCAGCCGCTGAGCCAGAAGGCGTGGATCACCTCGGCGAAGCTGGTGACCGCGGGCAGCGCCACCCGGATCTACGCGGCGAACTCCGGGACGGTGCTGAAGTGGAGCCCGACCGACACCCTCCAGTCGTCGGGCGTCACCACGCTCCAGACCGTCGGGCAGGTGGTCCCGCTCCCGGCCGGCCGGGTGTCCGCGGCGACGAGCTGGGCGGTCCAGGGGGTGAACCGGGCGAACCGGTTCACGAACCCGACGGTGCAGCTCAGCTGGACCTGCGCGAACGTCGCAGGCACCACGACGACGGCGCTGACCCGCCCGACCGGGTACCTGCTGCCGCTGTCGGCGTTCGGGAGCACCTGGCTCGATTCGCTGGTGGTCCGGCCGAACTTCGCCCAGAACCGGATGTGGGTCGAGGTCCGCGGCCGCCCGCACGACGCGCAGCGGCTGAAGCTGACCCCGAGCGGCGCCCGGTCGGCGTTCACCCTCGACCTGATGGGCGTCCACGCGACCGGCGAGGTCTGGGCGTTCGGGAACCAGCTCAAGTTCCGGCTGATCTCCGGGACGGTCGAGGGCGTGCCGCTGGTCCCGTTCACCCGGACGTTGAACCGGTACTAGCTACCGCAACCCGGACGGGTAGACGTGGGCCTTCGGGGTCGGCGAGGCCGGGACCTTCGAGAAGTCCTGGGTCCAGGTCCAGACCCGCTTCTCGCCCGGAGCGAGCGGCTTCTGCTGCTCCTCCGTCGCCGGCTCGGTCCAGTGGTCGGACACGAGCGGGTAGTCCTTGGTCTCGATCTCGGTCCCGTCCGGGTTCTGCCACTCGACCGACAGCCGGACGTACGGGAACGTCTTGTCGCCGGCGTTCGTCACGTCGACCGACACGCCCCACCCGTTCTTCTCGCCCTTCGGGTCCTCCGCGAGGTTGACCTGCTCGACCCGCGGCTCGGACAGCTCGAGCTTGCCGTACTCCATCGCCGCGAGCAGCCCCTTCGCTCGGCCGGCGAGCACCTGATCGGCCTTGTCGAACTGCTCGACGTACGCCTGGATCGCCGGCTGCGAGCCGTCGGCCAGCGCCTGGCGCCACGCGAGCCCGGCGTGCTTCTTCAGCGCCTCCGCGTAGTGCGCGCCGCCGCTCGTCGCCCACCGCGCGGTGTACGCCGCCCAGGCCTCGAGCGAGTCCTCCTTCGTCGCCCGGTCGTAGTACAGCTCCTCGAGCCGCTTCTCGATCGGGTTCCGGTAGAACGTGTCCGGATCGGCCTCGAGGAACGCCTCGTACGCCTCGATCGAGTCCGTCCGCGACACCTCGTCGTAGCTCGGGCCGGTGCACCCCGCCCACACCAGGAACATCACCACGGGACCCTCCGATCGGCGCAGTGTACCTGCGTTCGGCGCCCAGTGCACCGCGCCCGGGGAGGGTCGGCCACGGAAAGAGTTGACAGTCGATTCATGTTTCAGGTCTGATGGGCTCCCGTCCAGGAGGGCCCCGATGCGCTCGCTCGTCTCGCTGTTCGTGCTCCCGCTGCTGCTCACCGCCTGCCCGGCCGACGACGTCACCGACGAGGGCGGGTCCGACACCGGCTCGACCGCGACCGACCCGGCCGACGCGATCGCCGGCGACTGGGTGTCCGAGGGCGACGACATCTCGCCGCTGTTCCAGTCGGCGTTCTTCTCGTACACCCGGATCGACGCCACGTTCGGCGCCGACGGCAGCTACACCGTCACCTCGGTCGACGCGAACGGCGCGTCGTACGACTTCGCCGGGACGTACGCCGTGACCACCGACACCGATCCCCGCGGGATCGTGCTCGAGCAGGCCACCCCGTCGACCGCCACGGCCGAGGGGATCTGGCAGGTCGACGTCGACGGCGTCCTGTCGTACGAGGTCGTCCAGACCACGCCGGACATCGGGTTCGCCGCCCCCACGCCGGACGGCGGGTTCGGCAGCACCAGCGGCCCCGGCCTCGCCGCCGGCGACAACGTCCAGGTCTTCCGGCGCCCGTGATGCCCGCGCCCGTGATCCCGGCCCTCGGGTGGTTCGCCGCCGCCGCGTTCGCCGACGACCCGTCCGCGACCGCCGCCCCGCCGGAGTCCCGGCTGGTCGAGGCCCGGGTCGGGGTCACGCCGGGGGCCGCCCCGCCGCCGAAGTACGTCGCGCTGATCGCGCTGGTCCAGGCCAAGGCCGTCGGCACCGATCTCGCGAGCACCAACCCGTTCCTCGACGGCCAGGTCGTCGGGGTGCTCGGCGGCACCAACGGGCTGACCGTCGGGACCGAGGGCGTGTCGACGTACGTCGAGCAGCGCCTGTCGACGTTCCTGACCGTGACCCCGCCGACGCTCGACGGGCGGGCCTCGCTCGCGGCGGCGTTCGAGGTGGACTTCGCGTGGGGCGACCGCAGCTACGGGGTCGGCGGGAACACCGGCGGCGCGTTCGGCGCGGACATGGTGAACCTCCAGACCCGGCGGTTCCACGCGACCCTCGTGCCGCTGCGCGGGCGACACGATCTGCGGGTCCACGTCGGGCTGCAGTTCGTCCCGGACGGCCCGTTCGACCCGACCACCTCCCGCCCGGACGACCTGCTCCGGAGCTCCGGCCGGCTGATGATCGTCGGGTCGGAGGCGGCCGGGATCGCGGCGTACGGGCGGGTCGGCGGCGACGCGGGCACCCGCCTGCGGTACCGGCTCGGCAGCTTCACCCTGTGGGAGAGCGGCCTCGCCGACCCCGACGACACCACGCTCCACCTCGCGGACCTCCGGTTCGAGCCGGACTGGCGGGCCGCGTTCGGGGTGCACGCGGCGTGGATCCGCGACCGGAGCGGCGGCGCGGCCGGGACGCTCGGGGTCGGGCCCGCGAGCACCCTGTCCGAG
Organism: Myxococcota bacterium; assembly: GCA_040079715.1. GTDB lineage: Bacteria > Myxococcota_A > UBA796 > UBA796 > JACKER01. Next base: position 2,927 of record JBEBJW010000707.1, read on the forward strand.
ATGCAGGGCGGTCCACGGCTCGACGTCCGAGACGGGGCCACCGGCGACGCACCTGCGCTCGACGCCGACGTCGTGTGGCTGTCCGCCGACGCCGGGTTCAACCACCGGCTCGACCGCGGGCCGATCGGGGCCTCGGGGTTCGTCGCGACCGACGTGGGCCGGCTGTACGTCGACGGGCTCGACGACCGGTCGATCCTCGGGTGGATGGCCGACGGCGAGGTCCGCGCCCGGTGGGCCCCCGGGGACGGCAGCGTCGTGCGGGCCGAGCTCCTCGCCACCAGCACCGACGATCCCGCCGACCCGACCTACACCGGCGCGATCACCGCGAACAGCTGGGGCGTCGTCGGCGCGCTGAACGCGACCCACGGCACGGTGCTGCTGATGCCGGACCCGTTCTCGATCGACCGGTACACCGGCGTCGTGCACGACGTGGCGAACGGCGGGAACGGGGTGGTCGCCGCGAGTGGGAGCGCCGGGTTCGACCCGATCCCGGGCCGGTTCACCACCACCGTCGGCGCCGGGTGGGCCGAGAGCCGCGGCGACACCGTCGGGACCGAGCTCAACGCCCACCTCGTGGCCGAGCCGCTGCTGTTCCTGAACCTCGGGCTCCACGGCGGCGTGGTCCTCGGCACCGCGCTGCCGGCCGCGCCGTGGATCGTGTACGGCTCGTTCGACTGGCTGGTGTTCGAATGATCGCGCTGTGGCTGTGGGGGTGCGTGCCGCACTACGCGGACCTGCCGCCGCTCGGCACGTCCGAGCTCGCGACCCGGTGGCCGATGCGCCAGGTCGAGGTCGACGGGGTGCGGATCGCATACGTGGACAGCGGCGGGGACCTGCCGGTGCTGCTGTTCGTCCACGGACTGTCGTCGTCGCTGTCGTTCTGGGATCTGCAGCTCGACGCGTTCCGCGACCGGTACCGGGTGATCGCGCTGGACCTGCCGGGGTTCGGGGCGTCGGATCGGCCGGACGCGCCGTACACGCCGCCGTGGTACGCCGACACCGTCGTGTCGTTCCTCGACGCGCTCGGGATCGACCGGGTCACCTGGGTCGGCCACTCGATGGGCGGCCAGATCGGGCTCCACGCCGCGCTGCGCCACGGGGATCGGCTCGACGCGCTGGTCCTCGCCGCGCCGGCCGGGTTCGAGCGGTTCACCCCCGGCGAGGCCCGGTGGATGAAGACCTACTGGACCGACGGGCGGTCGCTCGAGGCGGACGAGCCGGCGATCCGGGCGAACTTCACCGCCCTCGTGTTCAACCGGCACGACGCGCTGGTCGAGCAGTGGATCGCCGAGCGGGTCCGCCTGCGCGACACCGACGCGTTCCGCGGGACGAGCGTGGCGGTGGCCCGGTGCGTGGCCGGGATGCTCGATCACCCGGTGCTCGACCGGCTCGGCGAGGTCGCCACCCGGACCCTGATCGTGTACGGCACCCGGGACCACCTGATCCCGAACCCGATCTTCCACGGCGGCCGGACGCGGACGATCGCGGAGGCCGGGCGCGACCGGCTCCCGAACGCGGAGCTGGTGTTGATCCCGGGCGCGGGCCACGGCGTGCAGCACGACGCGCCGGACGCGTTCGACGCGGCGGTGACCGCGTTCCTGACCCGGCCGTAGCCGGACGAACCGACGGGGGTGTCCGGGGG
>JBEBJW010000708.1:0-4567 GCA_040079715.1 Myxococcota bacterium
CCCTGGGCCCACACCACGATCAGCCGGCGCGGCGAGCCGCCCGCGGCGCCCCCCGCCGACCCGATCCGGAGCAGGGGCGACACGAGACCGGCGGCGAGGGCCGAACCGAGCAGCTGGCGACGGGACGGGTTCATCGCGGCCCTCAGTAGTAGAGCAGGGTCGGATCCCGCAGGAACGCGGAGATCGTCACGGTCCACGCGGCGCGGGTGTCTCCGCCGTGGTCGGCGAGGGCGCCGGCGAACAGGTCGTACCACCCGTCGACCTCGGGACCCGCGGGATCGACCCGTTCGGTGAGGATCTTCAGCGACAGCTCCGCGAGGACCGCCCGGATCGCCGCCTCGTCGGTGGTGTCGGCCTCGACCCCGCCGAGCAGGTGCCGGTCGGCAGGGGCGGCGTCGAAGTCGGTGCGGACCACGTACGACGCCGCCTCGGTCGCGAACCGGGTGGCGACGAGCAGCTTGACCGGGGTGACGGTGTGGGTCGGGTGGGTCACGGTCAGCCCGTCGACCCCGCCGGACATCGCGCGGTACCCGAACACGTCGCTCTGGGCGAGATCGATCGCCCCCCAGCACTCGTCGCCGCAGGTCGCGCGATCGGCGACCGCGAGCCACTGGAACCCGGTGAGCTGCTCGATCGTCCGCCCGTATTGCTCGGGGCGCACGACCTGGAGGGGGATCGCCGGGTCCGCGGCCGGATCGAGGCGCTCCCGGGCGAGGAACGGCTCGGACAGCACCACCGACTTCAGGTACGGCTTGACCCGGTACCCGACCGACGCGAACGTCTGCTGGAGCGCCGCCGACTGCGCCGGGCCGACCTCGTCGAGGCCGATCTCGGCGAACCACCGGTAGAACTGGCGGGCGGAGCACTGGGCGAACCGCGGATCGGCGGCGATCTGGGCGCCGAGGTCGGCCAGATCGTGGACCGGCGTGCCGTAGTACGACGGCGGCCGGAGCCCCACGTCGTCCCACAGGCCCTCGTTGGCCGGGGTGTAGAAGTTCAGCGGGTAGCAGATGTCGGTCGCGAACGAGTAGTCCTGCTCGGGCTCGTTGATCGCGTCGTCCACGTCGGCCCGGCACCCGCCGCCCTCGCCGATCCGGACGTTGCGGCCGGTGAGCTGGCGGCGGAACCCCCAGAACAGGTCCGCCATCGGGTCGAGCGCCTGGTGGCAGCCGACGCAGGTGGGGTTGGTGCGGACCGCCTCGGCGACGGCGGCCTCGTCGGACAGATCGACCCCGCCCTCGACCACCACGTCGCGGGTGGCGAACGACTCGCACAGCAGGGTGGTGGCCCAGAAGTTGGCCCGGCCCCGGTGAAAGTTGCTGCCGTTGCTCACGTGGCGACGGTAGGGCTCGGAGGTGCTCAGCACGCCGGCGTGCGGCCGGCCGTCCTCGTAGTGGGTGGGCGACCAGGTGGGATCGCCGGGCGGGTGATCGAGGCCGTAGATCAGCGACAGCACGTCGTTCGCGACGACGTAGTCCGCGGTGACGATCTCGGTGTACGGCAGGTCGTTCGTCACCACCCACTTCACGAGCTCGAGCGGCTCCTCCGACGTGGCCTCGAACAGCTGCTGGGTGGTGTAGTCCTCCAGGATGCCGAGGGACGGGAACGGGTCGTTCGTGTCCGCCCGGACCAGGTACAGCTCGGCGTGCATGTCCTTGATCGACGCCGCGAACTCGGCGCTGTCGAGGTACCGGTCGACGATCGCGTCGATCGCGCGCGGATCGGCCTCGACCTCGGCCACCTCCGTCGCGGACGGCCGCAGCCCCCGCAGCGCCATCGACACCCGGACCAGTTGTTGCACCGGCGGCAACGGCGCGTACCTGGCGGACGGATCCGGCACCGGCGCGACGGTTTGGGGCGTGGGCGAACCACACGCCGCGAACGGGAGCCACCACGCGATGATTCGTCGGATCGACATCGGCGAACGAAGGCTAGCACACCGGGGTAGGGCCGGCCACGGACGTTCGCGGGCGACCGGCACGGGTACCGGGTAGGTTGGCGGACGGAGGACCGATGGTGGTGGTGTGGCTCGCCGGTTGCACGGGTCCGGACACGACGGACGACGGCTCGACCGCCCCGGGGACCGGGCCCGAGGTGGTGGGGACGGCCTCGGTGACGATCCCCGGCGATCCGGTGTACCTCGCCGCCCGGCTCGACGTGACCACCGACGTCGCCACCACCGCGGTCCTGACGATCGACGGGCCCGAGGGGATCCGCGACGTCGCGTTCCCCCGCGCCGACACCGCGCACGCGCTGCCGGTGCTCGGCCTGCGCCCGGACACCACGTACACCGTGTCGGCTGTCCTGACCGACGCGGACGGCGCCACGGTCGCGGTCGGTCCGTTCGACGTGGACTCCGGACCGACGCCGACCCCGTTCCCGGAGATCGTGGACACGCTGGTCGATCCGGCGCGGATGGAGCCCGGGTTCACCCTGGTGCCGACCACCCTCGACGGCGGCGGGTGGATCGTCGCGCTCGACGCCGAGCTCGTCCCGGTCTACGCCCAGGCGATCTCCGGCGACATCAACGGCGTCACCCTGACCACCGACGGGAACTGGGCGATGGTCGAGGGGTTCACCCTCCGGATCGCCGACGTGTGGGGCGCCACGGTCCGCCGGTGGACCCAGACCCCGACCGAGCCGGTCGACGTCGCCGTCCCGTTCGACGACTTCCACCACGAGCTCGTCACCCAGCCGGACGGGACGGTGTGGACCTTGACGTACGAGCACGTCCAGATCGACGACTACCCGCAGAGCTACCAGAACCCCGAGGTGCTCGGTCCGGCCGAGATCCGGAACGACATGGTCGTCCACCTCGCCGCCGACGGCACGATCCTCGGGCAGTGGCCGATGCTCGACCTGATGGATCACCACCACATCGGGTTCGACGGGCTGGCGCCGTCCCCGTCGGGGGCGCTCGACTGGGTCCACACCAACGCGCTCCAGTACGACGCCGAGACCGACGAGATCACGCTGTCGATGCGCCACCAGGACGCGGTGATCCGGTTCTCCGCCGCGACCGGCGCGCTGAAGTGGATCTTCGGGTCGCCGTACGGGTGGGCGCCGGAGTTCCAGCCGTACCTGCTGACCCCGACCGAAGACTTCGTCTGGCCGACCCACCAGCACGGGATCGAGATCGACCCGGACGGCACCCTCCGGATGTTCGACAACGGCAACGACGACCGGAGCACCCCGTACCACGCGAGCGGGCAGGGGCGTGAATACTCCCGGTTGTTCGAGGTGAAGATCGACGAGGCGGCGAAGACGGTCACCCCGCTCGGGGAGTTCGGCGACACCGCCACCGGCCCGCTGTTCGCGATCTCCCTCGGCAACGCCGACAAGCTGCCGATCACCGGCAACCGCCTCGCGACGTGGGGGACCACCCCGCGGATCATCGAGTACCAGCCGGACGGCACCCGGGCGCTCGAGTTCGGGCTGAACCCGGGCGCGTGGCGGGTCGATCGGGCGAGCCACCTGGCCTCGCTGTACCCGGCGGACGTGGTCGTCACGAGCCGGTGAACAGTGGGCCGCGGGGCGCGGGGCGCGGGGCGCTGGGCCGGTGAGCAGGGTCAGGCGGTCGGGCGATCCGGGCCCGGCGTCTCGACGTACCGGGCGTCGCGGATCCGGTTCTGGGCGTCGACCAGCACCACGGTCGGGGTGTGGATCGCGGCCGCCGCGTCGTCCATCGTGGTGTTGGTCGCGATGATCACCAGATCGCCGGGCTGGACGTGGTGGGCGGCGGCGCCGTTGATGCAGATCACGCCCGAGCCGCGGGCCCCGCGGAGCGCGTACGTCTCGAGCCGGGTGCCGCGGGTCACGTTCCAGACGTGGACCCACTCGTGGGGGACGATGTCGGCGGCCTCGAGCAGGTCGGCGTCGATCGTGATCGAGCCCTCGTAGTGCAGGTCGGCCTGGGTGACGGTGGCGCGGTGGATCTTCGACCTGAACATCGTGCGCATGGGTGCTCCGAACGGGTGGTTCCAGCCAGTCGAACCCGGGCGGCCGGTCCACGCCCGCAGTCGTGCAACTCGGTGAACGACCGTGACGTGTTCCTCCAAGACGTACCGTCCCGCGCGGCCTACGGAGCGGATCTGGAGGCGCGATGGGCGAGCGGGCGACGGCGAGCTTCGGGATCGATCGGTGGGAGGAGCAGGTGGCGATCGACGACGGGACCACGAAGGTCGTCCGCACGACGATCCACAAGACGTTCACCGGCGGGCTCGTCGGGACGGCCCGGGGGGCGATGACGATGGCCCACGCGAACGGCACGATGGCGTACCAGGGCTACGATCTCCTGGACATCGAGCTCGGCGGTCGACGGGGGACCCTGGTGGTGGTCCACGACGCGTGGCGGCGGGGCTACGCCGGCGACGCCCGGTGGACGATCCTCGCGGGCTCCGGCACCGCAGGGCTCGCCGGGATCGCGGGGACCGCGACGATCGCCCGCCACGACGACGGCAGTCACACGCTCGTCCTCGACTACACCCTCGACGGATCACCGGCCTCGGCGCCCTCGCCGGGATAACGTCGACGGGCAGGAGCCTGCCGATGGCGCTGGATGTTGGGC
>JBEBJW010000709.1:0-4565 GCA_040079715.1 Myxococcota bacterium
TCGTCTCCGGCGTGAGCGAGCGCGATCCACAGCCGCATGGGCGGTCCTCCGAGGGGTCGTGCGGACTATCACCGCTCCAACCCGCAGGCTACGGCGTCCCGACCATGGCGTGGATCCGGCGGACCGTCGCGTCGAGCTCCCCGTGCAGCCAGTGGTCGTACCCGTGGCCCAGGGCCTCGGCGACCGCGGTGTAGTACCACACCGTGCCCGCGCGCCCGCCCCGGAACCGGTCGAGGGTGCCGAGGCCGTCCCGCATCAGGTCGCGGACCAGGCCGCTCGCGTTGTGGAGCTTGTCCGCGCAGCACACCAGCTTCACCTCCGGCCCCTGGCGCCGGATCGCGTGGAGGAACCGCTCCTTGCGCTCGCGCCACGCCGGCTTCGGGTGCTCGGTCGTGTCGGTCAGCGCCTCCACGATCCGGCGGACCCGCGGCCCGAACCGCTCCTCGAGGAGCTCCGGGCGCGCCTCCGGAACGTCCTCGAGCCAGTCGTGGAGCATCGCGGCGATCAGCTGGTCCTCGTCGCCGCCGCCCTCGGCCACCAGCGAGGTGACCGCGAACAGGTGGGAGATGTACGGCACCCGCGACGCCTTGCGCGACACCCGGCGGAAGTCGTGCAGCGCGAGCGCCACCGCCTCGTCGAGCCGCGGGGTGTACAGCAGGCCGAGCTCGTGCCCGACGTTGCCGTCCACGTCCTGGTCGCTCCGATGGCGATCGCCGGCGCGCCCGGGCGGACCTCCTGCCGGGCCGGTCACGTGTTCTTCACGTGCAGCTCGGCGAGCTGAGCCGCGTCGACCGTCGACGGCGCGTCGCACATCAGGTCCTGGGCCGAGGCCGTCTTCGGGAACGCGATCACGTCCCGGATGCTCTGGGCGCCGGTCAGCAGCATCACCAGCCGATCGAGCCCGAACGCGAGGCCCCCGTGCGGCGGCGCCCCGAACGACAGGGCGTCGAGCAGGAACCCGAACTTCGCCCGCTGCTCCTCGGGGCCGATCCCGAGCGCCTGGAACAGCTGCTGCTGGACCTGCTCGCGGTGGATCCGGATCGAGCCGCCCCCGACCTCCATCCCGTTGCACACGAGGTCGTACGCGTCCGCCTTGACCTCGGCCAGCCGACCCTCGGCCAGCAGCGGCAGGTCCGCGTCCTTCGGCTTGGTGAACGGGTGGTGGGCGGCGAACCAGCGCCCGGCCTTGTCGTCGTACTCGAACGACGGGAAGTCCACCACCCAGCTGAACGCGAACCCGTCCGGCACGAGGCCCCGCTCGCGCGCGATCTGGACCCGGAGCCGCCCGAGCCCGGGGTTCACCGTGCGCGCCGGGCCGGCCGCGACCAGCACGAGGTCGCCCTCGGCCGCCCCGGTCGCCGCCCGGAGGGACGCGAGGTCGATCGCCTTGCCGAGCGGGCCGGTCAGCTCGGTCGCGCCGACCTTGCCCCACAGCAGGCCGCCGAGCCCGTACGGCTTGACGAACGCCGTGTACTCGTCGAGCTGTTTGCGGCTCGTGTCCGCCGCGCCGGTCACCACGAACCCCTTGACGATCCCGCCCTCGGCCAGCGCCGACGCGATCGGCGCGAACGTCGACCCGGCCAGGGCCGCGCCCAGCTCGACCAGCTCCATCCCGAACCGGAGATCCGGCGCGTCGACCCCGAACCGGCGCATCGCGTCGTCCCAGGTCATCCGCGGGATCGGCCCGAGCTCGATCCCGAGCACGTCCCGCCAGATCTCCCGGATCACCGCCTCGGCGACCTCGAGCACCAGCTCCTGGGTCGGGAACGACAGCTCGATGTCGATCTGGCTGAACTCGGGCTGGCGATCGGCCCGGAGGTCTTCGTCGCGGAAGCACCGGCAGATCTGGAAGTACCGGTCCATCCCGGCGACCATCAGGATCTGCTTGAACAGCTGCGGCGACTGCGGCAGCGCGTACCACTGGCCCGGGTGGACCCGGCTCGGGACGAGGTAGTCGCGCGCGCCTTCCGGGGTGGCCCGGGTCAGGATCGGCGTCTCGATCTCGAGGAACCCGCGCTGATCGAGCGCCCGCCGCGCCGCCTGGCAGGTGCGGTGGCGGACCGTCAGGTTGTGCTGGAGCGCCGGGCGCCGCAGGTCGAGGTACCGGTACGCGAGGCGCGTCTCCTCGTGGGCGTCGCTGCCGTGCTCGTGGACCCCGAACGGGAGCGGCTTCGTCTCCGACAGGATCTCGAGCGCGTCGGCCACGATCTCGATCTCGCCGGTGTCCATCTTCGGGTTGATCGCCGACGCCTCGCGCCGCACGCACCGGCCCTTCGCCTGGACCACGTACTCGAGCCGGACCTGCTTGCTCGCCTCCCGAACGGAATCGGGCGACCGCTCGTCGGTGGTGATCTGCACGGTGCCGTGCCGATCGCGCACGATCAGGAACACCCGCCCGCCGCGATCGCGGACCGCGTGGGCCCACCCCTGGACCACCACGATCGACCCGTCGTGGGTCGCGCGAAGCTCCCCGCAGGTGTGTGTGCGCCGCTCGACCATCCCGTCCCTCCGTGACGGTCAGGCCTATCCCGCGGCCCCCTCGGCGTCCGCCTCCCGGTCGGCCCGGCGCACCGTCGGCGCGCTCCGGGTCGCCAGGGTCAGAACACGCCGATCGGCCCGGTCAACCGCGCCACCACGCTGCGCGTCACCGCGTCCTGCTGCGACCGGGCGCTCTGCCACTCGCGCCGGGCGCGGGTCAGCACCGACACGTGCGACAGCGTCAGGCCGGCGGCGTTCACCCGGGCGGCCTCGTCCTCGACCGCCTGGGCGAACATGGCGGCCAGCTCGACCTTGTGATCCTGGTCGGCGTCCTGGAACTGGTACCACCGGTCCTGGAGCCCGGCCTCGTCGCCGCCCGCCCCCACCAGGTCCGCGATCACCTGCCGCTCCTCCGTCACGGTGTGGATCAGCGCCTCGCCGGTCACGTCCACCCGGTGGCTCGTGTAGACCTTGCCGGCGATTCCCGCCAGCAGCACCGCGAACAGCAGCGCCACCGCCGACGTCAGCAGCACCGCCACGAGGTACAGCGGGTCGCGGCTCGCCCCGGACGGCTGGTCGTGGATCGACCGGGCGCCGGTGTCGTCGATCTCGAACGCCCGGGTCGACCGGTTCGGGGCGCGCTCGACCGTGTTCGTGTCGACGTACCCTGGCACGTCGTCCGGGCGGCCCGCCTCGGCCCACCGCCGCGACGTCGACGACGACGACGCCGGCATCCGGTACGGGAGCGCGCCGCCGCCGAGCTCGGTCCGGGTCGGGTCCGCCGGCTGCGGGGTCGACGGGACGAACGTCGGCTGCTCCTCCGACGCGTCGAGGGCGCGGACCAGCTCGTCGACGTTCGCGTCGGGCTCGACCCACTCGGGCAGGCCGGTCGGGATCGGCAGCAGGTGGGACACGAGCGGCTCGACCGGCGGGTCGACCGCCAGCCGCTCGATCCGGCGCTCGATCGCCTCGGCGAGCTCGCCCATCGACGGGTACCGCTGCTCGCGCTCGTACCGGCACGCGGTCAGGATCACCGGCCGCAGCGGCTCCGGGACCCCGCGGAGGATCGCGTCGCGGGACTCGGCGAAGAACAGCTCGGCCGACGTCTTGCCGGTCAGCATCGTGAACAGGCTGGCGCCGAGCGAGTACACGTCGGCGCGCTGGTCGACCGACTTCGCGTCGGTCCGCTGCTCCGGCGCCATGAACGCGAACGTGCCCATGATCGTGCCGGTGGTCGTGAGCGAGGCGGACTCGCGCACCTGGGCGATCCCGAAGTCGGTGAGCGCGACGGTGCCGTCCTCGCGGACCAGCATGTTGTGCGGCTTCACGTCGCGGTGGACCACCCCGAGGGCGTGGGCGTGGGAGAGCCCGCTGCAGCACTGCTGCGCGATCCGGCACGCCAGGATCGCCGGGATCGGCCCGTTGCGCTTCATCCAGTCGGTGACCGCGCCGCCGCGGGCCAGCTCCATCACCATGAACGGCGTCCGGCCGTCGTGGTCCACGTCGACCACCCGCAGCAGGTTCGGGTGCGACAGGCGCGCCATCGCCTGCGCCTCCTGCTCGAACCGGGCGCGGACGTGCTCGTCGTCGAGGCAGTTCGGGGCCAGGACCTTGCACGCGCGCCACTGCTTGAGCCGCGCGTCGTACGCGAGGTACACGCGGGCCTGCGCTCCCTTGCCGATCAGGCGGGAGACGACGTACCGCCCGTTCAGCCGCGGCGGTCGAACGGGCGTGGACAGGCTCGGCTCGGGTCCACGCATCGCTACGACAGTAGCCGAACCCGCCTCCCTGGCGGTTACGCAGGCGTATCTCGGGTGTCCGGGTGGTCCAGGATCGGCTGGGCGTCGCCCGCTGCGCGGGCCGGCCTCCCTCCGGACTCGCTCCGCTCGGTCGCGATGCGACGGCGCTGCGCGCCCCCTCCGGTCCGCCTGACGCGGGTCTGCGCGGTGCAGCCATCGACCCCTACAAGCGCACCCGCCGATCGCCGTCCCGGCGGGTCAGCCGCTGCTTGTCGAGCCACTCGAGCAGCGGGATCGCCCCCTTCCGGGTCAGCCCCGTCAGCTCCTTGAACTCCTGCGGCGTGAGGC
>JBEBJW010000710.1:0-4565 GCA_040079715.1 Myxococcota bacterium
GAGCTGGTTCGTCGACGGCGACGGCGACGGGTTCGGCGACGCCGCCACCGCCGGGTGCGACGGCGCACCCGGGCTGGTCGCGGTCGGCGGGGACTGCGACGATGCGGCGGCCGCGGTGAACCCCGGGGCCGCCGAGGTGTGCGACGGCGTCGACACCGACTGCGACGGAGCGGTCGACGACGGCGCGGGCACCCCATCGTGGCCGGACGTGGACGGCGACGGGTACGGCGATGGGGCGCTCGCGGCCACCCCGCGGTGCGAGGCCGAGCCGGGTTGGGCGGCGAACGCTCTCGACTGCGACGACGCGCTCGCCGACGTGTTCACCGGAGCCCCCGAGCGGTGCGACGGGATCGACCAGGACTGCGACGGCGCGATCGACGACGGCGTGCTGGTGCCGCTGCTGTGGGCCGACGTCGACGGCGACGGGTACGGCGATCCGCTCGCCCCGGTCGAGGCGTGCGACGCGAGCGCCGGGGTCGTCGCGAACCCGCTGGACTGCGACGACGGGGACGCCGCCGCTCACACCGGCGCCCCGGAGGCGTGCGACGCGGTCGACAACGACTGCGACGGCGAGGTGGACGAGGACGTGGCGCTGACCTGGTACGACGACCTCGATGGCGACGGCTTCGGCGCCGCCGGGACCGACACCGTCGGCTGCGCGCCGCCGGCCGACCAGGTCGCGTTCGTCGACTCCGACTGTGACGACACCGACCCCGCGGTCCACCCCGGGGTGTCCGAGCTGTGCGACACGGTCGACCAGGACTGCGACGGCACCGTCGACGAGGGCCTCACCGTCGACTGGTGGCCGGACGCTGACCAGGACTCGTTCGGCGACGCGTCCGCCCCCGGCCGGAGCTGCGACGCCCCCGTCGGCTCGGTCGACCGGGCGGGCGACGGCGACGCCGCGAACGACGCCGTGCACGTCGGCGTGGTCGAGGCCTGCAACGACATCGACGACGACTGCGACGGCGCCGTCGACGACGGGCTGATCGCGCGGTGGTGGCCGGACGAGGACCTCGACACGTACGGCGACCGCGACGCGCTCCCGGTCGACACCTGCGATCCGCCGGCCGGGTGGGTCGAGCGGCCCGGCGACTGCGACGACACCGTCGCCACCGTGTACACCGGCGCGGTCGAGGTCTGCAACGGGGTCGACGACGACTGTGACGCCGACGTCGACGACGGGATCACCGGGCCGTACTGGCCGGACGAGGACGGAGACACGTTCGGTGACGCCGCCGTCGCTCCGGTCCTGACCTGCGATCCGGCGCCCGGGTTCGTCGGGCGGCCGGGCGACTGCGACGACGCCGTCGCCACCGTGTTCACCGGCGCGGTCGAGGTCTGCGACGGGGTCGACGACGACTGCGACGCCGTCGTCGACGACGGGATCACCGTGCCGTACTGGCCGGACGTCGACGGCGACGGGTTCGGCGACGACGCGGTCGCCTCGGTCCTGACCTGCGATCCGGAGCCCGGGTTCGTCGCGCGGCCGGGCGACTGCGACGACACCGTCGCTACCGTGTTCACCGGCGCGGTCGAGGTCTGCAACGGGGTCGACGACGACTGTGACGCCGTGGTCGACGACAGGATCACCGTGCCGTACTGGCCGGACGTGGACGGAGACGGGTTCGGCGACGACGCGGTCGCCCCGGTCCAGAGCTGCGAGCTCGTGCCCGGGTCCGTCGTGCGGCCGGGCGACTGCGACGACACCGTCGCCACCGTGTTCACCGGCGCGGTCGAGGTCTGCAACGGGGTCGACGACGACTGTGACACCGACGTCGACGACGGGATCACCGTGCCGTACTGGCCGGACGTCGACGAAGACACGTTCGGCGACGAAGGCTCGGCGCCGGTGCTCACCTGCGCGCCGGAGCCCGGGCTGGTCGACCACCGCGGAGACTGCGACGACACCGACCCGGTGGTCCACGTGTTCGCGCTCGAGGTGTGCGACGAGCTCGACGACGACTGCGACGGCACGGTCGACGAGGGCGTCGCGCTCGCGCTGTGGACCGACGTCGACGGCGACGGGTTCGGCGCTCCGGGCGCCCCGATCCGGGCGTGCGTCGCGCCGCCGGACACCACCTCGATCGGCGGTGACTGCGACGACGCGGACCCGGCGGTCGGCGGGCCGACCTGCATCGGGTCGATCGACGGCGACTGGCCGACGTTCGGGGGCGACGATCAGCGCTCCGGGCACCTCGCAGGGTTCGTCGGCGGAGGGATCCCGTCCGAGGCGTGGTCGATGGGCTCCGGCGGGGAGGCGTTCGAGTCGGTCGCGATCGCGGACGGCGTGCTGTACGTGGTGGTCGACGTGTACTTCGGCGGCGACGATCACCTCGTCGCGTACGACCTCGCCACCGGGACCGAGCTGTGGGACGCGCCGATCGACGACTCGTCGTACCCCACGCCGCCGACGGTCGAGGACGGGCGGGTGTTCCTCCAGCGGGCGAACAGCGGCGACGCCGACGTGATGGCGTTCGACGCCGCGACCGGCCTCGAGCTGTGGCGGACTCCGTTCGGCGTGCAATGGGAACAGTTCTGGGCCCCGCTGGTGCTCGACGGGCGGGTGATCGTCGGCGGCGGGACCTACGGCGGGATGTACGGGTTCTCCGCCGCCACCGGCATGGAGCTGTGGTTTTCGGCGCAGGCGCCGTGGGTCGGCAACTGGACCCCGATCGGGGCGGACGGAATCGTGTACACCCAGCTCGCCGACGAGTTCACCGCCTGGAACCCAGTGAACGGCAACGCCACCGCGACGCTGCCGCTCGACGCGCCGTCGTGGGTGACCGCGATGTACACCGTGCCGGCGATCGCCGACGGGGTCGCGGTGATGATCGACTTCGGCGACCTCGTCGCCGTCAACGTCGACACGGACGAGGTGTCGTGGTCGATCGACGGCGGGTTCTCGGGGTCTCCGACCATCGCGAACGGCGCGGTGTACGCCGTCCGGGACGGTGACCTGCTCCAGATCGATCTCGCGCTCGGGGACCAGCTCCGGCGGTTCGTCGGCGACGGCGCGCTCGCTGGGAAGGCCGCAGTGACCGACGACGTGGCGATCGCCACCTCGGCCGATGCGGTGTACCTGTGGCCGATCGGCGACCCGACAGCCCCGCTGGGCCCGCTCCCGCGCGGCGGCGAGGTCGTGGTCGGAGGCGGACACCTGGTCGTCAGCGACCCGACGACGATCACGGTGTTCGCGATGAACTGACCAACTCAGCCGTCGACCGACCACCGCGCGGGCACCACCACCCCGAGCCCGACCAACGCCGACCTGACCTCCGCGTCATCGACGGGGTCGGCGTCGGCTGGGATCTCGGCCACTACCAGGTCCCCGGTCGCAGTGCGCGACACCACGAGCCCCACCGGGCCCCCGTCGTCGGCGTCGACCGGCACCGACAGCCGCCCGTCCGGGTCGACCGCGCCGGACACCTCCCCGGCGTCGACCTGCTCGGCCAGCCGGGCCACGTCGAACGGATACCGATGGACCTCCGCCCCGTCCGCCAGGCGCCACCCCGTCCCCGCCAGCCCGAGCGCGCCGGCCTCCGCCTCGCCGCGGGCCGTCCGGAGCGAGGCCTCGTACCGCGCCAGGTCTGCGACCGGCCCGGGATGGGCTCCGGCCAGCCACCGGGCGAACCGGACCCCGAGCGGCACGCGCTCGAACCGATCCGCCGCCGCGAACGGGGTCACGAGATCGATCCCGGCGTCCTCCGCGACCATCAGGGTCGTCGGGGTCACCGACTTCAGCCCGTCGGCGAGCTGGGCGACCGAGCGGGTGGGGATCGGCCCCGGCAGGTCGTACCCGACCGCGAACACCTCGTCCGGCGGGGCGAGCTCGTAGTCGTCGAACAGCGCTGCGTACCCGGCGTACACCGTGGCCGGCGCCACCCCGTCGGCCAGATCGTCCACGAGCCCCAGCAGCAGCTCCGCGGCCTCTCCGTCGCACTCCTCCCACACGTCGAGCAGCCGCTGCCCGAGGTCCCACGCCGCCCAGTCGCGGGCGCACGGGTCGAGCGGGCGGCCCTCGGCGATCGCGCGGACCACGTCGATCGCGCGGGCCTCGAGCGCGTCGAGCGAGGGGTGGATCGGCGGGAACCGCTCGGCGAACGCGGCGAACGAACGGCTGTTCAGGCGCGGGGCGTGGCCGCCGGCGTACGCGATCCCGTCCGAGCACAGGTCGATCGAGCCCCACACGTGCGGAGCGGGCCGCCCGAGCCGCGAGGTCCGCGCGACGGCGGCGAGCTCGGCGTCGACGAACGCGCTTGCGTCGCGGATCGCCCGCTCGGCCCGGGCCGGATCGTCGACGCGGCCGGGCTCGGACGCGGCCTGGGCGCAGTCGGCGCACCCCCCGCGGAACAGGGGGCCGGTGTGGCGCGGACACCGACGGAGCCCCACCTCGTCGAGGAAGTACCAGGTGACGACCGGGACCAGCTCGGCCAGCCGGGCCGCGGTCGCGTGGAACAACGGCGACGCGCCCGGGCGCCACGCGAACCCGACAAGCCCGTGGCACAGCTCGTGCGCGGTCCACTTCGCCCGGTGTCCGGGGTGGAAGCTGCCGATCGGCAGAT
>JBEBJW010000711.1:0-4563 GCA_040079715.1 Myxococcota bacterium
ATCGGGATCACCGCTCACCTCCACCGTGGATCTCGCGCGCCCGGGACCGCCGATCCGTCGCAGGTGTGTCGCAGCGCGTCCGGTCGGGGTTCGAGGCCCGGATGCGCCGATCCGAGCGACCCGTTACGCTCGGCCGGGGGAGGGGCGGGTGGACTACGAACCGGTGATGGCCGAGACCTACGACGCGGTGTACGCGCAGATCCGCGACCCGTCGGGCGATCGGGACTGGTACCGGGCTCGGGCGGTCGCGGCCGGGGGACCGGCGCTCGAGCTCGGGTGCGGGACCGGCCGGGTGCTGCTCCACGTCGCCGCCGCCGGGGTCGAGGTCGTCGGGGTCGATCCGTCCGACGCGATGCTCGGGGCGCTCCGCGCGAAGTCGCCGCCCCCGAACGTGTCGACCGTCCGGGCCACGTTCCAGACCCTCGCGCTCGACCGGCGTGACTTCGCGTTCGCGTACGCCCCGTTCCGCGCGTTCCAGCACCTGCTGACCGTCGACGACCAGCTCGAGGGGCTGGCCCGGATCCGCGACCACCTGCGCCCCGCGGACGGAGGTGGCGGCGGCCGACTCGCGTTCGACGTGTTCGAGCCGAACCCGGCGCGGATCGCGGTCGCGCGGGAGGACGAGGTCGAGCACCTGCGGTTCGTCCACCAGGGCCGGACCGTGATCCGGTGGGTGTCGATCACCCGCGATCGGCTCACCCAGACGATGGACGTCGTGTTCCGGTTCTCCGAGCTCGACGGCACCACCCTCGGCGTCCAGTCCGCCCCGCTCCGGTGGATCTGGCGGTACGAGCTCGAGCACCTGCTGGTCCGGGCCGGGTTCGTCCCGGAGTCCTGGTCGAGCGGGTACGACGGGCGCCCGTACGAGGCCCGCGGCGAGATCGTGGTCGTCGCCCGCCGCGCCTGACCGCGGATCGGGGTATCGGATCGGGGTGCCGTCCCTCCGCCGGATCCTCGACGACGCAGCCGACGCCCTGGTGGGGCGGGCGTTCGATCCGCACCTGGTGGGCGAGAGCTTCGTCGACCTCGGCCCGCAGGCCGCTCGGGCCCGGGCGGTCGCCGCGCGGCTGAACGCGGTCCGCGACGGCGCGCCGAAGGAGCCGGTCCTGCTGTGGTCCACCTCGTACCTCGCGGTGACCAAGCGCGGGCCGTGGGTGTACCTGTCGCGCCGGTTCGCGGCGACCCTGTCGGACGACGCGCTCGCGTTCGTGATCGGCCACGAGGTCGCCCACCACGACCTCGGCCACCTGAGCGCGATGTACCTCGCGGCGGCCGCGCTCGGGAACGGCCAGGCGATCGAGTTCGCGGCGGATCGCCACGGGCTCGCGCTCGCGCTGAAGGCCGGGTACGCCCGCGACCGCGCGCTCGAGGCCCTCGACCCGCGGTGGGACGACGACGAGCCGGCGGACCCGTTCGCCCACCTGCCGCCCGCGCTCGGCGCGTACCTGAACCGGTTCCGGCGATCGCACCCGTCGATCGCCGATCGTCGGCGGGCGCTGCTCGGCTGACGCCCGGATCCCGTCCGCCGGATCGGCGATCCCACCGCTCGGCGACCGCTCGGCTGTCGCTCCCGACCGTTCGCGCCCCGGACCCGACCGGTCGGGTCGAACCCCGGCCCGCCCGAGGGTCCACCCCGGTAGTTCATCGGTGGAACCTCTGGAGGCACCGTGGACTGGACCTGCTGGCTCGCGCACTTCGACCGGAACCGGAGCCGTCCGCTCCCCGATCCGACCGTCGGCCTCGACCAGCTCCCGGAGGACCTCCGGTCGGTGCTCGCCGCGTCGCTCGCGAAGTTCCAGCGGGGCGAGACCGGCGAGGGGCGGATCGCGAACGAGGTCCGCCGGATCGGGTGGCGGGCGATCGACGACCGGTACGTCGCCGCGCTGAAGCTGTTCGTCGCCGAGGAGGGCCGCCACGCGCGGATCCTCGGCCTGGCGGTCCGGGCGCTCGACGGGGCCCCCGCGCCGTCCGCGTGGTCCGGCCGGCTGTTCGAGGTCGGTCGGCGCGCGCTCGACCCGCGGTTCGAGCTGGTCGCGCTGCTCGGGGCCGAGGTCGCCGCGATCGCCGCGTACCAGGCGATGGTCGACACCCTCCCGGCGTGCGGTCTCCGCGACGCGCTCACCCAGCTCGTCGCCGACGAGCACCACCACCTCGACTTCCACGCGACCCTGTTCGCCGAGGTCGCCGGCCGCGGGCCCCGGCGGGTGGCGCTGGTCGCCGCGCTGTCGTCGGTGGTGACCGCGGCGGGGGCGGTGCTCCTCGCGGACCACGCCGCGCTGTGGCTGGCGCTCGGGGTGTCGCCGGCGCGCCTCGGCGCCGAGCTCGCCCGCGCGCTGGCCCTCGCGATCGAGCGGACGGGCGCGCACCAGGCGCCCCCGGTCCGTGGTGAGATGGCGGCGTGACCCTGTTCCTCGACACCCTCCGCGCCCTGGTCCACCCGCGCCGGTCGATCGCGATCGGCGTCGTCGCGACCCCGCTGGTCGCCGCGCAGTGGCAGTTCAGCCGCCACAACCCGGTGCTGGTGGCGATCGCGGTCGGGATGGTCGCCGCGTTCGTCGCGCTCGGCCCGTTCGCCTGGCGGTGGCTGTTCCCGCCGGGCACCTCGATCGCCCGGAACCCGCACCGGCTGCTGGCGTACGTGGTGATCGGCGCGGTCCCGACGGCGCTCGGCACCCTGGTCCCCGCGCTCGCCCGCCTCGACGACACGTTCCTGACCCGCGGGGTGAACACCCTGGTGATCTCGGCGATGTTCTGGGTCGGCGGCTGGGGCCTCGCCCGCGACATCGACCTCGAGGCCGGGTTCGAGCGGGAGCGCCTCCGGGCGGAGCGGCTCGAGCGGGAGGCCGAGCGGGCCCAGCTCCTCGCGATGAAGGCCCACCTCGACCCGCACTTCCTGTTCAACACGCTGAACGCGATCGCCGAGTGGTGCCAGGAAGATCCCGCGGTCGCCGAGCGCGCGATCCTCCAGCTGTCGGCGATCCTCCGCGAGGTCCTCGGCGGGATCGGGGCGGCCACCTGGCCGCTCCGGCGCGAGCTCGACCTCGCCCGCGACGTGTGGGCCCTGCACCACCTCCGCGACCCGAGCTGGTTCACCGTCGACTGGCAGGTCGACCCCGCCGCGCTCGACGTGGCGGTGCCGCCGCTCGCGCTGCTGCCGCTGGTCGAGAACGCGGTCAAGCACGGCCCCGCCCGCGGGCACCGGGGCGCCTTGACGCTCGCGGTGCGGGTCGCCGGGGGACGGGTCGAGGTCCGGATCGCGAACCCCGGACCGTACGCCGGCCCGCGCGACGGCGGCACCGGGCTCGACACGGTCGGCAAGCGGCTCCGCCTCGCGTACGGGTCCCGCGCGACCCTCGGGATCCGCGCCGAAGGTGATCGGACGGTGGTCGACGTGGCGCTGCCGGCGTCCGGCCCCGACGGCGCGGTGTGACCCGGATACAGCGGTCCGATGGCCGAGCCCCTCCGGGTGTTGATCGCCGACGACGAGTCGATGGCCCGCAAGCGGCTGACCCGCCTGCTCGCCGCGGTCCCCGACGTGGTGGTGGTGGGGGAGGCGACCACCGGGGTCGAGGTGCTGGCCGCGCTCCGGGCCGGCGCCGAGGTCGACCTGATCCTGCTCGACATCCACATGCCGGACCTCACCGGGGTCGAGACGCTCGCGCTGCTCGGCCCGACCGACCCGCTGGTGGTGTTCACCACCGCCCACGCCGACCACGCGGTCCAGGCGTTCGACGGCGGCGCGGCGGACTACCTGCTGAAGCCGATCGAGCCGGGGCGGCTGGTCAAGGCGCTCGACCGGGCCCGGGAGCGGCTGGTGGCCCGGATGCCCGCGGCGCGGCCCGACGTCGGCCCGGTCGGTGGGAGCACGCCCGGCCCGTCGCGGATCCCGGTGCCGACGCGCAAGGGCCTGGTGCTGGTGGACCCCGCCGACATCAGCCACGCGGTGATCGACGGCGAGTCGGTGGTGCTGGTCACCCGGAAGGGACGGTTCTACACCGAGTTCCGGCTCGCCGACCTCGAGCGGAGGCTCCCGGCCTCGTTCCTGCGGGTCCACCGGCAGGCGGTGGTGAACCTCGACCGGATCGAGCGGCTCGAGGACGCCGACAGCGGCGGGTACCTCGCGGTGCTCGACGACGGGAGCGCGGTCCCGGTGTCGCGCCAGGTCGCCCGCCAGCTCCGCCGGGACTGGGACCTCGGCTGACCGCGGGCTGACCGTTGCGTGACGGCGCCGGGGAGGGGATCGCGGAGGACGGGACGCCACCTGGCGCTCTCCGCGGACGGCCGACCTGCGGATCCCGAACCCTCCTACCGCCGGCATGGACGGCGCCGCGCGGGGGTGTCACCGTCGAGGGGGAGGTCGAGGTGAGCTGGGTGTGGGTGTGGCTCGCGCTCGACGCCGGCGCGGTCGAGGATCGGTGGGTGGCGCTCGAGCCGGCGCTCGCGACCGGCGACCCGTGGCCCGGCGCGGCCGCGCGGACCGTGGCGACGGCGACGCCGTGGGCGGTGCTCCCGGACGGCCCGGTGCTCGCCCAGGCGGTCGACGCGGACGGGGGCGTCGGGTGG
>JBEBJW010000712.1:0-4551 GCA_040079715.1 Myxococcota bacterium
GTCGCGGACGGCGGGGGCGCTGTACGACGCCCACCGGGCGGCGGCGGCGTTGGAGCGGGCGATCGGCGGTGACGGGACGACGACGAGCACGGGGGAGCGGCGATGAGGCGGTGGTTGTTCGTGGGGGTGGCGTTGGCCACCGTGCTGGTGGTGGGCGGCGGGCTGTGGTGGCGCAACGCGCAGGGCGTGACCACCGACGACGCGTTCGTCCGCGCGGACATCGTCCAGGTGGCGTCGGAGGTGTCCGGCCGGATCGTCGAGGCGTTGGTGTCCGAGAACCAACACCTCGCGGCCGGTGACGTGTTGTACCGGATCGACCGGTCGGACTACGAGCTGCGCGTCGCGCAGGCCGAGGCGAACCTCGCCGCCGCGGTGGCAGACGCCAAGCGGGCCGAGGAGTCGGCGGCCGCGACCCGGTCGGACCTGCGGACCGGCCAGTTCCGGCTGGCGGACGCCGAGCGGGAGCTCGAGCGCCAGCGCCAGCTCGCGTCCGGCGGGGCCGCGGTCCAGGCGTCGGTCGACCGGGCGAACACGTCGAAGGACGTCGCCGCGCAGACGGTCCACACGGGCTACGTCGGGCTGTCGGCCGCGATGGCGGCGGTCGAGGCCGCCCAGTCGCGGGTCCCGGCCGCCGAGGCCGCCCTCGCGTTGGCCCGGCGCGAGCTCGCCAACACCGAGCTCGAGGCGCCGGCGGCCGGGGTCGCGTCGCGGGTGGATCTCCAGGTCGGCGAGCTGGTCCAGCGGGGCCAACCGGT
Source organism: Myxococcota bacterium (assembly GCA_040079715.1). Classification (GTDB taxonomy): domain Bacteria; phylum Myxococcota_A; class UBA796; order UBA796; genus JACKER01. Next base: position 756 of record JBEBJW010000712.1, read on the forward strand.
GCTGGCGATCGTCCCGGACGCCCGGTTCGTGGTCGCGAACTTCAAGGAGACCGACCTGTCGGAGATCGCGGTCGGCAACGACGTGGCGATCGACGTCGACGCGCTGCCGGGCGACGATCTGCGCGGCAAGGTCGAGAGCATCGGGGCCGGCACCGGCGCGGTGTTCTCGCTGCTCCCCGCCGACAACGCCAGCGGCAACTTCGTCAAGGTGGTCCAGCGGGTGCCGATCCGGATCGCGCTGATCGAGCCGCCCCCGGTCGAGCTCGCGGCCGGGCTGTCCGCCACGGTCACCGTCCACCGGGCCGCGCAATGAGCGACGCGTCCGCCGCCGCGGCCGCCGAGGCCGATCAGACCTGGCTGCCCGACAACCCGTGGGCGGTCACGATGGTCGTGATGATCGGCATGATGATGTCGATCATCGACGCGTCGATCGTCAACGTGTCGGTGCCACACATGATGGGCACGTTCGGCGCGTCGGTGTCGGAGATCTCGTGGGTCGTCACGGCGTACTCGCTCGCGAACGTGATCCTGATCCCGCTGGCGGCGTGGCTGACCACGGTGCTCGGGCGGGCCCGCCTGTACGGCGCGGCGATCATCGTGTTCACCAGCGCGTCGGTGCTGTGCGGGCTCGCGCCGACGCTCGAGACGCTGATCGCGGCCCGGGTGCTCCAGGGCGCTGCGGCCGGGGTGCTGATGCCGACCGGGCAGGCGATCCTGTACGAGTCGTTCCCGGCGGAGAAGCGCGGCAGCTCGATGGCGGTGTTCGGGGTCGGGGTGATGGTCGGACCGGCGATCGGTCCGACCCTCGGCGGGTTCATCACCGACAACTACGGTTGGCCGTGGATCTTCTACATCAACCTGCCGATCGGGATCCTCGCGTCGATCCTGGTCCCGGCGATCCTGCGGGATCCGCCGTACCTCCGCCGCCGGGCCAACGCGCGCGGCGACCTGGTCGGAATCGCACTGCTGGCGGTCGGGATCGCCACGATGCAGTACATCCTCGAGAACGGCGAGGACGCGGGCTGGTTCCAGTCGGACTGGGTGGTGATCGCGGCCACGCTGTCGGTGTTGCTGCTGGCCGGGTTCGTGGTGTGGGAGCTCGATCACCCCGATCCGGCGGTCGACCTGCGGGTGTTCGCCGATCCGAGCTTCCGGGCCGCCTCGCTGGTGAACGTCGCGATCGGGGTCGGCCTGATGGGCGGGATGTTCATGCTGCCGCTGTTCCTGCAGCAACTGATCGGGTTCAACGCCACCCAGTCGGGGATCGTCCTCGTGCCCGGCGCGCTCGCGACCGCGGTGGCGATGCCGATCTGCGGCCGGTTGTCGGACAAGACCGACGCCCGGGTGCTGTCGGCGTTCGGCCTGATCGTGTTCGCGGCGTCGATGTACATGATGAGCCGGCTCGACTCCCGGGCCGGGGCGAGCGATCTGCTGGTGCCACAGATCCTGCGCGGGATCGGGATGGGGTTCTGCTTCGTTCCGCTTTCAGTGGCGGCGATGGCGCGGATCCCCCGGGCCCAGATGGGCCAGGCGACCGGGTTGTTCAACCTGACCCGCCAGATCGGAGGCAGCCTCGGGATCGCGTGGCTGGCGTCGCTGCTCGACTCGTACCGCCAGACCCACCAGTCCCACCTCGTCGGGTACGTGACCCCGTACAGCGACGTCGTCCGGCAGCAGATCGCCGCCACCGGCGCCGGCCTCGCGGCGCGCGGGATCCAGGGCGACCCGCAGGCCCTCGGGGCGCGGGTGATGTACGGGCGGGTGATGAAGGCGTCGGCCGAGCTGGCGTTCCGCGACATGTTCCTGATGATCGTCGCGCTGTTCCTGATCAGCGTGCCCCTGCTGATGTTCCTCCGCCGACGCGACCCGGCGACCGCCCCGGTGGCCCCCGGCGGGATGGCGGCCCACGCCGACTGACGCGTCACTGGCACGACGATTGCACAGATCCCGACCGAGGGAGGTCCCGATGCGATTCGCTCCGGTCCTGGTGTTCGCGGTTGCGTGTGTGGGCGTCACCGACGAGGATTGGCAGCTCCAGTCGCACGTCGACGAGGGCACGGTGTGCGTCGACGACCAGGGCACGGAGATCGCGATCCACGTGACCCTCGCCGACTGCATGAGCAGCAGCTGTTCGCGCGCGTTCTCCGGGTCGTGCGAGGCGGCGCTGATCGACGACGCGACGATCACCCTGACCAGCACGCTCTCCTGGGAGCAAAACGTGGCCAGCGGCGCCGAGTGCACCGACGACTGCGGGATCCCGGAGGCGACCTGCACCCTGCCGGCCGTCCCGGAGGGCAGCTACACGATCCAGTTCGGCGGTGACGCGATCGAGATCACCGTCCCGGCGACGGAGCCGTGCTCGCCGTTCTGACGGCGTCCTGCAGCGGCCGCGTCACGCGGGTCGCGGTCGCGCGTTGGGCGGGTCGGAGGTCCCGATGGTCCCGCTGACCCTGCCCCGCGCGGTGGGCGCCGTGCTCGCCCAGACCCTGGTCGTCGCCGCCGCGTTCGCGATCGCGTTCGGCCTGCTCGCCGACGATGACCCGTTCGACGGCTCGCTCCGGGACTTCGTCCTGGTGATCGCGATCAACCTCGTGAACGGGGCCGTGGTGCTCGGCGGCGCCCTCCGCGGCGTGTCGTGGACCGCCCTCGGGTGGGGACCCCCGCGGGACGTCGGCCGGACGGTGGTCCTCGGCGCGGTCGGCGCGCTGTTGGCCGCAGCGATCGTCGCGGGGGTCGGGCTCGCGCTCGGCGGCCTCGACGGGCTGCGCGAGACCGTCGGCGGGTTTCTGACGATGCCGGTGAAGACCCGCCTGCTGTGCGTGCTGATCGGGCTCGGCGCTGCGTTGATGGAGGAGACGGTGTTCCGCGGCGGGCTCCAGCCGGTGCTGGTCGCGCGGCTCGGGCGCCCGCTCGGGGTGGCGGTGACCGCGGTCGTGTTCTCCGCGTACCACCTGCGGTTCGCGCCGATCGGGTTCGTGGTCAAGGTCCTGTACGGGCTGCTGTACGGCGCCCTCCGCGAGACCACCGGGCGAAACTGGGCCCCCGCCCTCGCCCACCTCGGAGTGTGGACGATCGTCGGCTTCGCGTAGGCGATCCAGCGCACCTGAAGTGGACGAACGTCCCGAGCCCGGCCTGGCCGCGCCTGCCGTGAGGCGACCCGCGAGGACGACGGTTCGTGGGCGGAGCACCACGCCGACGGCGCCGAGCAGTGAGGCAGCGGTTCGCGCGACGTGTAGCGCCCGAGACGCCGCGACCGTCGCGCGGCAGCGGCAGGCGGCCCCCAAGGATCGGGAGGTGCGGTCGTCGATGCCGCCGGAGCGTCCGGCTCCCGCCGGCACCGAGGCTCGCCCCGGCACTCCTCCTTTCCCCCGATGGCTGGCCCGGAGCCGCGCTGCCTGCCGTCCGCCGGAGCCCCCGAGGCCAAGATGCGCGGCGCACGCACGAAAGCCGTCGCGGCACCCGGCGATTCGTCCACCACGTTGTTGCCGGGCCGGGCGCCCGCGGCATCCAACCCCCGCCCCGCGCCGTCCAGTGCGCTTCTGGGACCGGTCCGGTGATCCGCGAGAGCCCCGCCGACGGCGAGCGCCGGGTGGCGTCCCGTCGCACCCCCGGCCTGCCCGCCCGGCGCTACCGCAGCCAGTCCACCAGCTCCGCGACGGCGGGGACCAGCGCGTCGTCGGCCATCGTCTCGAGCGCGAACCCGACCGCGAGCACCCGGTGGTCCCGGCCGACCGCCGCGCCCCCGCCCGTCGCATAGGTCCAGACGGTCTCGTCGCCCGCCAGCACGTCCGGGAAG
>JBEBJW010000713.1:0-4541 GCA_040079715.1 Myxococcota bacterium
GGATCGAGGTGGCCGTGGACGACGCCGGCATCGTGCGCCCGGGTCAACGCGCGGCCCACCTCGAGCACCAGATCGAGCAGGGTCGCGGGCGTCATCACCACCGTCTCGTCGCCCCGCATCGCCAGCGCGTCTCCGAGGGACGCGCCGGTGAACGCGCGGACCACCAGCGCGTCGTCGTCGAGGTCGAGCGGGGCCGGGACGCGTGGGTCGTCGATCCGGGCGAGGACCTCGCGCTGGTGTCGCACGGCGTCGAGGTCGTCGTCGTCGCCGAACCGGACGAACACCGGCTCGTGGCCGGCCGAGCGGCCGAGGTACCACACGCCAGGCTCCGGGACGTACACCCGGTGTACGAGCTCGAACGGCCCGACCCTCAGCCCGACGCGATCCATGACCCGCCTCGAATAACACGCAGCACCGACTCCCCGGCGGCCCGCGCGCCCTCGGGATCACCCGGTTCGAGCCTCGGAACCGTCACGACCGGCGCTTCGACCAGCGCGGCGAGATCGTCCGCGTTGGTCGTGCGCGACGGGTCCGGCGGCGCGGCCCCCTGGTTCAGCACGACCGCCCCGAGCGCGAGCCCGGCGGCCCGGACCGCGTCGGCGGTGAGCAGGGTGTGGTTCAGCACGCCGAGCCGATCCGCGGCGACGATCACCACCGGACCCCCGGTCGCCCGTGCCAGATCGACCACCCACAGCGGCGGATCGATCGCGAGCGGCACCCGCCACCCGCCGACCCCTTCGACCAGCACGGTGTCGGCGGCGAGGTCCCGGATCCACCGGAGCACGGCCGCCCGGTCGATCGACCGACCCTCCGCCGCGGCAGCCCGGTGCGGGGAGATCGGCGCCGCGAACGCCGCGTGGACCCGCGGGGGGTGCCCGGCCGCCTCGCCGAGCGCCTCCGCGTCCGTCCCGGCCGTCCCGGGCGCGACCCCGCTCGCGACGGGCTTCGCCGCGCACACCGTGCCGACCGCGCGGGCGGCGCGGGCCAGCGCGCAGGTGACCACGGTCTTGCCCACGTCGGTGTCGGTGCCGGTGACGAACAGCCGCATCCGGGGAACGTTAACGGGTCCAGGGAGGCCGCGTGGTCCACGTCGATCTCGTCACCGGGTTCCTCGGCGCGGGGAAGACCACGGTGGTGCGCCGGCTGCTCGCCGGTCGGCCGGCGGGTGAGCGGGTCGGGGTGGTGGTGAACGACTTCGGCGACGCCGCGTTCGACGCCGCGGCGCTCGCGGCGGGCGGCGGGGAGCTGCGGGAGATCGCGGGCGCGTGCGTGTGCTGCACCGCCCCCGACGGCTTCGTCGCCGCGGTGCGGGAGCTGCTCGACCGGGTCGACCGGATCGTGGTCGAGCCGACGGGCCTCGCGCGACCGGTGGACCTGGTCGACACCCTCCGGCGGGCGCCGTACGCCGATCGGATCGCGATCGGACCGCTGATCGTGCTGATCGACCCCCACGCGCTGGCGGTGGGCGCGATCCCGCGCGAGCTCCTGGACCAGGCGGCGAACGCCGACGTGCTGGTCGCCAGCCGGGCAGACCTCGCCACCGACGCCGAGCTGGCCGCGCTCCGCCACTGGGCGTCGGGGTTGTGGCCCGGTCCGCTGCGGGTGCTCGAGGCGCGCCACGGCGAGCTCCCGGCCGACGTGCTCGACTGGCCGGACGGCGCCGGACCGCGGACCGCCTCCCGCCAGAACCACGACCACGACCACGACCACGACCAGGACCACGCCCACGCCCACGCCCACGCCGACCACGCCCACGCCGACGCGTTCGGGTCACGGTCGTGGGTCTGGCCGCCGGACGTCGGGTTCTCGCGGACCCGGCTGCTCGCGGCCGCTGGCCTGTCGGGGCTCGCGCGGTTCAAGGGCCTGTTTCGGACCGACGAGGGCACGATCGAGGTCCAGCGCGCGTCCGACTCGGTGCACGAGGTGCCGTCGGGCTGGCGGCGCGACAGCCGGTGCGACGTGATCGCCGCCGATCCGGCGGTGGTCGCGGCAGCGGCCGAGGCCCTCCACCGCGCGATCCTCACCCCGGACGAGCTCCGGCGCCGGCGCCACGGGGTCGAGGTCGCGGTGGGCGGCGCGCTGGCGCGGGTGTTCGACCGGGACGCGCTCGCCGCGCTGCCGGATCCGGTCCCGGACGTGTCGGTCGCGGTGCCCGGGCGGGCGGGCGCGGCGGTCCGGCTGGCCGAGGTCCTGCGCGCCGCAGGGGCCGCTCCCGACGCGACGGTCGTGGTCGTGGCCCGCGACGGCTACGTGACGCCGCGGGTGCCGTGGGCGTCGATCGCCGGCGCGCTGCTGGTCCACAGCCTCGGCGCAGCCCCGCTGCCCGACGATCAGGGCGGGCCGTTCCGGCTGCTGAACCCGGCCGGCGGCCCGTGCGCCAACGTGAAGGGCGTCGTCCGGATCGCGGTCGACTGACCATTGACGATCGGGTGGCGGCGGGTTTCGAGGGAGCATGCGAAACCTGTTGAAGGTCGGCCTGCGCCGGCTCGTGTCGGGCGCCGAGCCCGGATCTCCCCGCCACGCCGCCGGGGATCGGGCCGCGGTCGTGCTGGCGGTCGCGGCCCAGAAGGGCGGGGTCGGCAAGACCACCACCGCGGTCAGCCTCGCGTCGGCGCTCGCCCGGTTCCACGACAAGCGCGTGCTGATCGTCGACCTCGACCCCCAGGGCCACGTGTCGACCGCGCTCGGCGCCACGATCCCGAAGGGCGGCGGCTCGCTCGCGAAGGTCCTGGAGGACGAGCACGGCGCTGAGGTGCTCGACGCCGTCGTCCCGTCCGGCGTCCCCGGGCTCGACGCCACCCCGTTCGACGCCGGGCTGGCCGCGACCGAGGACCTGCTCGGCGCTCGGATCGGCAAGGAGTTCATCCTCCGCGACAAGCTCCGGGTCACCCGCACCCACTACGACGTGATCGTGATCGACTGCCCGCCGAACCAGGGCAACCTCACGGTGAACGGGCTGGTGGCGGCGGATCAGGTGCTGATCCCGTGCGATCCGAGCCCGCTCGCGTTGAAGGGCGTGTCGGCGCTGATCTCCACCGTCCAGACGATCGCGATGCGGCTCAACCCGTCGATCGACCTGCTCGGGGTGCTGCTCACCCGGGTCGACGGGCGGAACACCATCCTGAACGACGCGATCGTCGCCGAGATCGACCGCGACTACGGCGAGGCGCTGCTCCCGGTCCGGATCGGGATCGCCGCGAGCATCGCGAAGGCTCAGCACGCGGGGCTCGACATCTTCGGGTTCGAGCCGGACGGCCGGGCCGCGAGCCAGTACCGCGCCCTCGCGGACCACGTCGCCGGGCTGCTCGGATAGCCACGCCGGCCAGGTCGAGGCTCAGTACTCGAACCGCATCCGGTCCAGCGCGTCGGTCATCGCGGCGGCGAGCGACACGTAGGCCGCGGCCGCCTCTGCGGGGAGGGGATGGTTCCGGAGCAGGTCCGGGCCGTCGTCGAAGTCGTCGTCGCCGATCGCGTACAGCCGGGTGGCCCCGGTCAGGTTGGACACCAGCTTGAACGACCGATCGCGGACCGCCACCTGGTCGATCGTGTACGGGGGCGGGCCCGCCGGGCCGAACTGCTCGGCGTACAGCACCGCGTGCGGCCCGGGCGCCGACGGTTCGGCGAGCAGCGGGACCAGGCTCGCGCCGTCGAGGACCAGCGGGCGGCCGTCCGGGTCGGTCAGCGCGGTCGGGTCGAGCCCCTCGAGCGCGGCGATCGTCGGGAACAGGTCCAGCAGCTGGACCAGCGCAGGACACTCGGATCCGGGCGTCGCCACCGCCGGCCCAGCGACGATCAGCGGCACCCGGACGCCGCCCTCGGTGGTGGTGTCCTTGCTCTGCGCCGGGTCGAGCGGCGGCGCGATCGCGTGCGGCGGCGTACCATTGTCGCCCGCGAACACGATCGTGGTCACCGCCCGCTGTGCCGGGTCGAGCGCCGCGAGGAGCCGCCCCACCTCGGTGTCCATCGCCTCGACCATCGCGTCGTACTGCTCGAGCTCGGTCCCGGTGGGCGGGTTCGACGGGGTCAGCGCGACCGGCGGCGCGTGGAGCGGGGCGTGGGCGGCGTTCAGCGGCACGAACAGGAACCAGGGCGACGGCATCGTCGACAGCATCGCGATCGCGTCGTCGACCGTCTCGGTGGTCGCGTAGGTCGTGACCTCGGTGGCCGTGCCGTTGACGACCTTCTCCCAGTGGAAGTAGTCGCGCGGCTCCGGGACCGAGAGGCCCGCGTCGAGGTTCGCCAGCGACCCGGCGGACCAGTCGAACCCGTGCAGCAGCGGGTGGACCGCGACCAGCGGGTCGGTCGCCGGGTCGAGGTGCCACTTGCCGATCACCGCGGAGAACACCCGCTCCGGCGCCCGGTCCAGCACCTCCGGCAGGGAGGTCTCGCCGACCGGCAGGCCCCAGGTCGCGTCCTCGAAGTCGAGCCACCGACCGATCCCGTACCGCCGGCCGAACCGCCCGGTCAACACCCCGGCCCGGGTCGGCGAGCACGACGGGGCGGCCCACACCGTCCGGAACAGCACCCCCTCCGCTGCGAGC
>JBEBJW010000714.1:0-4540 GCA_040079715.1 Myxococcota bacterium
CGAAGGGCTCGGGGTGGGGCCCCCGAAGGGCTCCGTGGAGGTCGAACGCGCGCTCGAGCACCTGCGACGGGACGCCACCCGGCGCTCGTCGTCGCCGGCCGACGGGCGGATCTCCGACCCGCCGTCACCGGTCCGCGATCGGGCGGCGACGCGCCACGGCCGCCGCCAGCCGCCGCTCGAGCGGGCGGAGCCACCGGACCGGGCTCGCGCCGGACCTCCGCCGGAGCCGCTCGGCCGAGATGCACCCTACCGCCTCGGTCCCCCCTCGAGAACGTCGCAACGGTCGCAGACCGTCCCCGGCGGACCCGACGCCGCGTGGTCAGCGGCGCCACGGGTCGCTCCGCCGCGTCCCGCCTCGCTCGTCGCGATCGTCCCACCGCGAACGCGGTCGGACGGCCGGTCGGTGGGGGCGACGCGACCGCGGGACGGGCCGGCCCGGTGACCGAACGCGACACGCTGCGACGACCGCTGGCCGCCGCGGTGTGCAAACTGGTTCGACCGGGGGGATCGATGGACTTGGGGTGGGCGGACGAGCTGTTGTCGGACACGCGGGAGACCGTGGCGGCGATCGCGGAGCTCCGGGTGACCGATCTCGAGGATCTCGCGCGGCAGGTGATCGCGTACCGGACCCACGTCCAGCAGAACGCGCGGCCGATGACCGACGTGGAGACGTCCGACACGCTCGCGGACGCGATCCTCGCCCTGCTGGACCGCGCCGCCGACCGCTCGGACGACGACCGGGCGCTCGCGGCCGTCGCCGCGCGGTACTACGTGTACGACGCCGACGCCGACGACGATCTCGCCTCCCCGTTCGGGTTCGACGACGACCGCGAGGTGTTCGACGCGGTCGCGGCCCGGATCGCGCCCGAGCTGGTGATCGCGGTCTAGCGCCGGTCGTTGCCGCGGTCGGGTACCTCAGCCCGGCGCGCGGCGGAGCGCCCAGGTCAGCGCCGGCGGGGTCACGAACGTCGTCGCGATCACCATCATCACCACCGCGGTGAACGTCGACGGCCCGATCACCGGCTGACCGCCGAGGCTGAGCCCGAGCCCGATTTTCGCGAAGATCAGCCCGACCTCGCCCCGCGGCACCATCCCGAGGCCGACCGCCAGGCGGGGGATCGTCCGGTCGAGCACCCCGAGCCCGCAGGCCAGCTTCCCGACGATCGCCGCGACGGGCAGCGCGGCGGCCAGCCCGCGCCCCGCCGGGTCGGCGAACGTCGCGAGGTCGACCCGGAACCCCATCAGGACGAAGAACACCGGCGCCAGCAGCTGGACCACCGGGTGGATCAGCTCCTCGAGCGGCCGCTCTCCCCGGTCGACGAACGGGCGCCAGGTGGCCGCCTCGAGGATCAGCCCGGCGGCGAACGCCCCGACGATCGGCGCGAGCCCGAACACCCCGGACAGCCAGGCGAGCCCGAAGCAGAACGCCAGGCTCACCCCGAGCAGCACGCCCCCGCCCCGCAGGCCCGCCGCCCGGCGGAACACCCGCGGCGCGAGCCACACCCCGAGCCCGACCGCGCCGATCAGGAACACCGCCGCCTTCGCGACGATCCACGCGACCGGCCCGACCGACACCGTCTGGCCGAGGTCCGCGGCGGCGATCACCGCGCTGACCGTCGCCAGGATCACCAGGCCGAGCACGTCGTCGATCACCGCTGCCCCGAGGATCACCCGGGCGGCGGGGCGCTGCGACTGGCCGATGTCCTGCAGGACCCGCGCGGTGATCCCCACGCTGGTGGCGGTCAGGGTCGCGCCGAGGAACAGGTGGACCGCCCACGACGCGTCCGGGAGCAGCGCCACGCCGACGCCGTAGCCGAGGGCCATTGGTGCGACCACCCCCAGGACCGCGACCAGCAGCGCCGACCCGCCGACCTTCGCCATCTGCGCGACCGTCGACTCGAGCCCGACCTCGAACAGCAGCACGATCACGCCGAGGTTCGCCAGCGCGTCGAGGATCGGGTCCTCCGGGACGAACGCGAGCCCGTCGAACCCGACGAGGTCGAGGTTCCCGATCGCCACCCCGCCGAGGAGCTCCCCGAGCACCGCCGGCTGCCCGACCCGCTGCGCGAGGTCGCCCGCGAGCTTCGCCCCGGCGAGGATCACCGCCAGCCCGAGCAGGGTGAGCCCGAACGCCTCCGACGCGCCCGCCGCGAACGCCGCCGTTGGGGCGAACAGCAGAAGTAGGATCCACGATCGACGAGCCATCTCCCCGTCGTATGCCGGTCCGCCAGGGGCCGCCGACGTCTCCGCCGGGCCGGAAGCGAGGGACCGTGCCATCGAGGTTCGCCACGCGCCCTGCGGGTGGTTCGGGATCCGCAGGTCGACCCGGCGGCGGCGGGCGCCGGGTGGCGTCCCGTCGCACCCCGGCTCCCGCGGCTCACCGGGTCGCGACCACCAGGGCCTCGGCGCTCGACGGGCGAAGTCCGTCGGCGCGGTCGGCGAAGTACAGCCGGGCGAGCTCCGCCCCCGACACGTGATGAACCGGGTCGAACCCGGCAGAGCGCGCCATCCCCACCAGCTCGTCGGGGGCGAACACGCTGACCCACGGCGTCCCGTTCGCCCGGGCCCCGCGCGCCGCCCCCTCGATCGCCGGTCGCTCGGCGGGCTCCACCTGGTCCATCGGCACCAGGAACGACACCACCACCGTCGACCCGCGCGCCAGGGCCGCGGCGTCGCGCAGCAGCGCCTCGTTCGCCGCCCGGGTCAGGTACATCGACACCCCCGCCACCGAGACCACCGCCCGCTCCGCGGGGTCGAACCCCGCCTCCACCAGCCGCGCGGTCCAGGCGTCCCCCGCCTCGAAGTCGACCGGCACGAACCGCAGCCCGGCGGGGACGTCCCACCCGAGCTCCTGAAGCCGGAGCTCCTTCCACGCCTGGGTCTCGGGGCGGTCCACCTCGAACACCCGCAGCCGCTCCGTCGCGCGGGCGCGGTGGGCGAACGTGTCCAGGCCGGCACCGAGCATCACGTACTGCGTCACCCCGCGGAGGCGCTCGGCGCCGAGCAGGTCTTCCACGAACCGGGCCCGCGCGACGATCGAAGCCCGCGAGCGCGAGGTCCGGACCGGGTCCATGTCCGGGCGACCGCGCCAACCGGGCGGCGGAGCGACCAGCGCGAGGCCGAGCGGGTCGTCGAGCACGTGCGGCGCGTCCAGCTCGACGTGCAGCGCCCGCCACAGCGCGACCCGGACCGCGGTGTCGTCCGGGGTGGAGCGCACCCCCCGTGGCGCAGTGTCCCCGGCGCTCATGCCGACAGCGGCTGGGTCGGCGGATCCGACGGCGATCGGACCGTCGCCAGCGCCTGCGCCAGCAGCGGCCGCGCGCACAGCGACGCAGCGTCCGCCTGCGGGAGATCGGCCACCACCGGCCCCGCCGCCCGGACCACCGCCTCGAGGATCACCGCGTCCGGCCGGAACGCCGCCAACGCCAGCAGCACCTCGAGCTTCGGCCCCCGGCTGCCCGTGCCCTGCTGGGCCTTGAGCGCGTGCTTCGCCCCGGCCCGCGCCGGCGCCACCTGGCCGATCGCGAACAGCGCGTGGGCCGCGTCGAGCCGCGCGAGGGACGTGTGGACGGGTGAGGTCGCCGCCGGCCGCGCCAGCGCCCCGTTCGCCAGCCGGGTCGCGAGCGCGGCGTCGGTCCCCGCGACTGCCCGGGCCCGGAGCGCCATCGCCTGGCCCGCCGGATCGGTCGCGACCGAGGCCGGCGGATCGCCGAGCGCCGCGATCAACGCCGCCGCCTCGGCGGAGCGACCGAGATCGCACGCGTTGCGCGCCGCCCCGAGCGACGCCTCGGTCGACACCCGGCCGTGGGACACGAGCCAGGCGTAGGCCTCCTCGTGCGGCGCCTCGGCTTCGTTCGGCCGCCCGAGCGCGATCAGGGCCCGCGCGCGGGACACGAGGGTCCGGATCCGGTGGATCGGCAGGTCAGCGGTCCACCCGCCGAGGACGTCCGCGTAGTGGATCGCGGTGTGGTACCGCCCGAGCACCAGCTCGACCTCGAGCGCGTCGATCAGCACCGGGACGATCGCGGTGGGCGCCGGTTCGTGGCCGAGGGCGTCGAACGCGAGCGCGATCGGCTCGAGCGCGTTCGCGGGTTGGCCGGTCAGCCAGGCGAGGCGCGCCAGGCCGTGCTGCGCCACCGCCATCGCCGCGCTGTCGTCGGCGTCGGTCGCGAGGCCCCAGGCCTCTCGGATCGTCGCCTCGGCCCGGTCGACCGCGCCGTCGTCGAGCGCCAGCTCGAACAGCACCCGCAGCCCGTCCACGTGCGACGACACCGGCGGCGTCCAGGCCGCCCGGGCGTCGTCGAGCATCCGGCGCGCAGCCGGTCCGCGGCCGCCGGCGGCGAGCGCCAGCCCGAGCGCCCACCGCGCCCGATCCACCGGCCCGGCCCCGGAGGTGAACCCCTCGACCGCGGACTCGAGCATCCCGACCGCCGACGGGCCCTCGCCGAGCGCGATCCGCGCCTCCCCTTCGACGAGGTCGATCCACGGCGCGGCCGCCGCCCCGCCGGGACCGGCGCTCGGCGCGGCCCGCCGGAACACC
>JBEBJW010000715.1:0-4539 GCA_040079715.1 Myxococcota bacterium
GCGTGGGCGAGCTGACGGGACGCGAGGTCCAGCGACCGGCCGTGGAGCGAGATCGCCGCCTCCCACACCGCGACCCGCGCGAGGTACATCCGCGCGCCGGTCCGCCCGAGGACCAGCCGGGCACGGGCGAGCAGCGCCTCGGCCCGCACGTCGTCGCCGGCCTCGAGCGCGACGGCACCGGCGTTCAGGTGGGCGATCCCCTCGATCAGCGGCTCTCCGAGCTCGCGCGCGAGTCCCGCGCACGCTCCGAACCCGGCGCTGGCGTCGTCGAGCGCGCCGAGCGCGTGATCGGCGACCGCGAGGTTCCCGAGCATCCGGAGGACCCCCGGCCGGTGGCCGGCCGCCTCGTGCCGCCCGAGCGCCTCCCGCCAGAATCGGACCCCCCGCGCGACGTTGCCGGCGGCCTGGTGGACGTTGCCGAGGATCCCGAGCGTCTTCGCCGCGTTCACCGCGTTGCCGACCTCCTCCTGCAGGGCGAGCGCCCGCTTGAGGTGATCGATCGCCTCGTCGCGCCGCCCGAGCAGGTTCTCGGCGTTGCCGAGGTTGCTCCACGCGTCGCCGAGCAGCGACCGGTCGGCGGGATCGTCGAGCAACCCGATCGCGGCGCGGTTGTGGTCGACGGCGTCGGTCAGGCGCCCGCGGAGCAGCGCCACCGCCCCGGCCCGGCCGCGAGCTCGACCCGCCCGAGGGTCGACCGATCCGGGGCGAGCGACCGCGCTGCGTCGAGATCCGCGTCGACCCCGTCCGCGCCGACGATGTCGCGGGCCCGCGCCCGGGCGACCAGCGCCCGGGCTCGCCGATCCGGCGTCGACGCCGTGTCGACCGCGACGTCCGCCGCCCGGAGCCGCGCCGCCATCGGACCGGTGCTGGCGAGGGCCCGCTCGAGCGACTCGGCCAGCGCGGCCGCGACCGGGCGACGGCGCGCCACTGCGGCTGCGAGCGCCACCCGGAGGTTCGCGAGCTCGGCGGTGACCCGTCCGATCGGGGCGTCGGGGAGGGCCTGAGCCAGCCAGTCGCCGAGCCGATCCTCGCACCCGGGGCGGTCGGTCGCGTGGTCGTCGGCGAACGCCCGGACCATCGCCCACGCCTCGAGCCGGTCGTGGTCCGCGCGGAGCAGCGACGCGTCCCGGAGCAGCTCGAGCCGGGGCAGCACCGGACCGTCGACCAGCGGGCCGCACACGGCCTCCGCCGCCTCCACCCGGAACCCGCCGGCGAACACCGCGCAGGCGGCGAGCACGATCCGCGCGTCGGCAGGCAGCAGGCCCCACGACCAGTCGACGGTCGCCGCGAGGGAGCCGTGGCGCGAGTCGTCGGCCGCGAGCCAGTCGAACGGCCCGGGACGAGCGGCGCGTCGCGTCAGGCGGTCGAGCAGGGCAGGGGCGTCGAGCAGCCCGGCCCGCGCCGCCACGAGCTCGATCCCGAGCGGCACCCGGTCGACCGCGGCGACGATCGCGGCGAGGACCGCTGGATCGCTGCGACCGAACGCGGGACGCCGGGTGGACGCCCGCTCGACCAGCAGCGCCACCGCCGCCCCGTCGTCGAGCGGCCCGAGCTCGATCGTCCGCTCCCCGTCCACCCCGAGCGCGACCCGGCTCGTGACGAGGAACACCCCGGCGGTCCACCGGGCGACCCGGGCGGCGATCGCCGCCGCGCCCGCTTCGCAGCCGTCGAGGCACACCACGCCGATCCCGGCGAGCCGCCGCCCCACGTCGTCGCCGTCCCGCAGCGGCGCGCCGGGAGACACCGCCCCCGCGACCGCCGCGACCACGTCGGCGTCGTCGATCGCTGCCCCGAGATCGGCCCACCGGGATCGGCGCCCGCGGATCGCCGCGCGCGCCAAGCGGGTCTTGCCGATCCCGCCAGGTCCGCGGACGGTGACCACCCGGGCCCCGTCGGCGAGCGCGCGGTCGATCGCGGCGAGCGCTGCGTCTCGGCCGTACAGCGGCGCGTCCGCGCCGAGCCCGCCGGGATCGAACCCGGTGGAGGCCCGCGGTGGATCGAACCGGTACCCAACCCCGCGGACGGTCGCGAGGTGGTCCGGCTCGGCCGGGTCGCGCTCGATCTTCCGTCGGACGACCTTGATCGCGGTGTCGAGGGTCCGCGATCGGACCCCCGGCCGGTAGCCCCACACCGCCTCGAGCAACGTGTCCCGCGGGACGGTCTGGCCTGGCTGGCCGGCGAGGAACCCGAGCAGGGCGCGCTCGGTCGGGGTGAGGGTCGCAGCGACGCCGTCTCCGCGCTGGACGACCCCGGTCGCGAGGTCGACCTCGGCCGCGGACAACACCAGGCGGGAGGCGGTCACCGCCACATCGTAGCGCTCCGCGACGGGTTCGGGGCGGTCCGAGCGCGGTCTGTTGACGCTCTGTCGGACAGTGCACGTCCGACCGGTTAGACCTCGGCCCCATGTCGATCACCCCGCGGACCGCCACCGCTGTGGCGATGTTCCTGTTCTCGTTCGGCCTCGTGCTGTTCGAGCTGCTCCTCACCCGGCTGTTCGCCGTCGTGTTGTTCGCGTCGTTCGCGCACCTCGCGCTGGCGCTCGCCCTGCTCGGGATCAGCGTCGGCGCCCTCGCGCAGCACCTGTGGCCGTCGCTGCTGCCCGACGATCGGCTCGAGGACCGGCTCGGCTGGCTGTCGGTCGCGATGTCGGTCACCACGATGTTCGCCGTCGTGTTCACGATCGTGGCGCCGATCACGCTCCAGTGGGAGGCCGCCCCGACGGACTTCGGCGAGCGCTCGGTGTTGACCTGGGATCTCCTCGATCCTTGGTGGTTCGCCGCGCTGCTCCCGGTGCTCGCGGTGCCGTTCGGGCTCGCCGGGCTCGCGTTCGCCGGCGCGTTCCAGCGACGGAAGGAGGCGATCGGCCTGCTGTACGGCGCCGACCTGATCGGCGGCGCGGCGGCGGCGGTGCTGTTCGTTCCGCTGCTGTACACGGTGCCCGGTCCGGACGCGAGCTTCGTGGTGGTGGCGGCCGGGTTGATCGGCGCGGCCGTGCTGTGGTCGTCCACCGGCAACCGGATCGCGGCGATCGGCACCTCGGTCGCCGCGGTCGGCGCGCTCGCGCTGGTGGTCGCGGCCACGATGTCCGGCGGGCTGCTCCACGTGCGGTACGCCGCCGGCTACTCCGAGGAGAACGTCACCTACACCCGGTGGACCCCGCTGACCCGCCTGGCGGTGCACGTCGACAAGCGCGGCCACTTCATGCTGCTCGACAACACGAGCGCGTCGGAGATCGTGCGGTCCGAGCCCCGCCGGGCCGAGCTCGCGAACGAGCCGAACCGCGGCCTCGTGTACCAGATCGTGGAGCCGCCGGGCCAGGTGGCGATCCTCGCCGCGTCCGCCGGCCCCGAGGTCGCGGTGGCGCAGTCGTTCGGGTTCACCGGGATCGAGGCGATCGACATCGCGCCGGAGATCGGCGACGTGATCGCGTCCCGGTACGCCGACAATCCGGTGAACCCGTTCACCCACGGCGACACCCGGCGGATCCTGCTCGACGGTCGCGCGGCGATCCTCCACTCGGACCACCCGTACGACATCATCCAGATGGTCCACGCGAACCTCCACTCGTCCGCGGGCCAGCTCGCCAACGCGTGGAGCCCGGCGCTGCTCGAGACGAGCGAGGCATTCCAGCTGTACCTGACGCGGCTCAACCCCGAGGGCACGCTGTCGTTCGCCCGGGGACCGAAGACGAAGCAGCTCCTGCGCACCGTGATCGAGGCCGAGCGCGCCCTCGGCATCCCGAACCCCGAGAAGAACGTCCTGTGCGTGTCCGGGCCGGCCACGGTGATGCTGGCGAAGAAGCGCCCGTGGACCGCCGCCGAGCTCGAGCAGGTCCGGGCGGTGATCGCGAAGCAGCGCGGCCAGTACGTGTGGTACGACCCGCTCGCGCCGGATCCGGCGGCGGTGGCCGAGATCGCGAAGTCGCCGATGATCACCGACGATCGGCCGTACGTCGAGACGCCGTCCCAGGTCTGGCGCGCCCTCGGCGAAGGGTTCGCCCACTTCGCCGGCGTCGGCAAGGACGAGGTCGAGGCGGTGGTGGTCCTGTACCACTCCCTCGCGATCCAGACGGTGTTCGTGGTCGCGGTCGGCCTCGTGTGCCTGATCGTGCCGGCGCTCCGCCGAACCCCGTCGGGGCTCGACCGGATCGGCGGCGCCGGGGCCGGGCTGCTGTACGTGTCGTGCCTCGGCTACGGCTACCTGTCGATCGAGACGGTGCTGATCCACGATCTGGTGCTGTTCGTCGGCCACCCGGTGTACGCGATCACGGTGGTGGTGCTGGCGATGCTGCTGTTCTCCGGGATCGGGTCGATCGTGGTCGGCCGGATGGCGGCGGACGACCTGCCGCGGCGGCTCCGCCTGGTGCTGATCGGGGTGGTGGTGCTCGGGGCGATCCAGGCGTACGTGATCCCGCCGACGCTCGAGGCGATGGCCCAGGGGTGGCCGATCGGGGTCCGCGCGCTGCTGGTGCTGATCGTGCTCGCGCCGCTCGGGTTCATCATGGGGATGCCGTTCCCGATGGCGCTCCGGGTGCTCCGC
>JBEBJW010000716.1:0-4530 GCA_040079715.1 Myxococcota bacterium
CGATCGTGCACCGGGTCGCCGAGGCGCACGCGAGCCCGGCCCCGTGCGAGGCCGTGTGGTCGTCGAACGTCGATCGGCGGACGGTGAGGGTGCCGCCGACGCCGACGTAGGCCCCGCCGCCGTCCGAGACCGCGGTCCCGGCAGCGAACGCAGTGTCTTCGACCGTCGCGATCCCGTCGACCCCGACGAACAGCCCGCCGCCCTGGCCGGTCGAGTGGTCGTCGTCGAACGTCGAGGCGGAGATGGTCAGGGCGCCGCGCTCGATCAGGGCCCCCCCGCCGCGATCGGCGCGGCCGTGGACGAACGCCACGTCCACCGCCTCGACCGTCGACCCGTTCTGGACCGTGAGCGGGCGCCGGCTCAGGCCGCCGTCGAGCACGAGCCCGCGGAGCGCGAGGGTCGAGTCGTCGACCAGCACCTGCGACGTCCCGTCGCCCGCCGCGAGGATGGTCCCAGTGACGGGATCCGAGCCCGCGCCGATGATCTCGAGGTCGACCCCGTACAGGTCCACGTCCTCGTCGAACCGCCCGGCGGTGAGCACGAGGTGGTCCCCGGGGGCGGCGGCGTCCAGCGCGTCGTTCAGCGTGAGGTAGTCTTGTCCCGGCCCGACGGCGAGGTCGGCGGCGCGGGCGTCGGACATCGCCCCGATCGGTGCCAGGACCAGCCACATCCGCGGCATCTTAACCGAGATCGGTCACCGCGCGGCGAGGGCCTCGACCGCGGCCCGGAGCTGCGGATCGGTCGCCAGGCGCCGCTCGAGCGGGTCGTCCCACGGGATCTGGGCGCGGCGCAGCTCCGGCTCGTCCGCCGCGGCCTCCACCAGGCGCAGCAGCTCGGACCGCTCGGCGTCGTCGATCGTGAGGCCACCGATCCGGGTCCGCAGGTCGTCGAGGGAGGTCGGCGGGCGCGGGTAGGCGACCACCACGTCCGGCAGCCGGCCCTCGGCGGCGGCCACCGGCGCTCCGCTCGGCGTGTAGTACCGGCCGACGGTGAGCTTCAGCGCCGCGTCGTCCGGGGTGGCGTGCAGGTAGACCTGCTGGACCGTGCCCTTGCCGTACGACCGCTCGCCGACCAGCACCCCGCGGGACGTGTCCTGGAGCGCGCCGGCCACGATCTCGGACGCCGAGGCCGACATCCCGTTGATCAGCACCACCACCGGCAGCGCTGCCGGGAACCCGCCGACGGTGGCGCGGTGGACCTCCTCCTCGCCGCCCTCCCGCCCGCGGGTGCTGACGATCACGCCGTCGTCGAGGAACAGGTCCGACACGGCGACCGCCTCGGTCAGCAGCCCGCCCGGGTTGTCGCGGAGATCGACGATCAGGCCGTCCAGCGCGTCGAGCCCGCGATCGCCGACCAGGTGCTCGACCTCGGCGTACAGGTCGGCCGCGGTGCCCTCCTGGAACTGGGTGATCCGCGTGTACACGAGGCCCCCGGGGAGGACCGCGCCGCTGACGCACTCCCGGTGGACCTTGTCGCGGATCGTGGCGATCGTGCGGGGCTGCTCCCACCCCGAGCGGAGGACGGTCAGCTCGGTCGACTCGCCGCGGGTGCCCGAGAACTGGCGGCGGATCGTGCCGAGGTCGAGGCCGGCGAGGGTGGTGCCGTCGACCGACAGGATCCGGTCGCCCTCGGCGAGGCCGTCGCGCTGGGCCGGGCTGTCCGGCAGGACCCGAACGATCTCGACGCCGTTGTCCGACGGGGCGACCTCGATCCCGAGCCCGGTGGTGGTGCCCTCGGCGTCGTCGCGGAGGTCCTGGAGCTGCTCGGCGTCGAGCCAGCGGGACTGGTTGTCGAGCTCCTCGATCATCCCGCGGATCGCGGCCTCGACCAGCACCTCGGTCGGCAGCGGGTCCACGTAGTCCTGCTGGATCGTGGTCAGGACGCGCGCGAACAGGTCGAGGTGGGCGTACGGATCCTGCGCCCGCGCGACCGCAGCCCGACCGGCGAGCGCGCCGCACAGCAGGCCGCCGACGAACAGCCCGGTCGCGACGAGGGTGGCGTGGGATTTACCCGAGCGTTGGATGGCGCCCTCCGGGTCGGAAGATCTTATCCTCGGTCGCGGAGGCGCGATGCGGATCGGGGTGTACGGGGGCAGCTTCAACCCGCCGCACGTCGGCCATCTGCTGGTGAGCGACTGGTTGCTCTGGACCGGCCGGTGCGACGAGGTGTGGTGGATCCCGGTGCGCGGGCACCCGTTCTCCGTCGGCTCCGGGTCGGTGGGTGAGAAGAACCTGGCCCCGTTCGAGGTCCGACTCGAGCTGTGCCGCGCGGCCACCCAGGCGGTCCGCGGGGTGGTGGTCAGCGACGTCGAGGGCGGGCTGCCGCTCCCGAGCTACACGATCGACACGCTCGACCACCTCGCGGCGCTCCACCCGACCCACGCGCTCCGGCTGGTCGTCGGGGCGGACGTGCTCGACCAGGTCGGGCGGTGGAAGGCGTGGGATCGGATCACCGCCGGCTACGCGCCGATCGTGGTCGGTCGCCAGGGCTGGCCGACCCCGCCCGGGACGATCGACTTCCCGGGCGTGTCGTCGACCGAGATCCGCCGGCGGTGCGCAGCGGGGGAGCCGATCGACGCGCTGGTCCCCGCCGCGATCGCCGAGCGGGTCCGGGAGCGCTACTCGACCGGGCTGCCGCCGACGACGCCGTAGGTCGCGCCGGCGCTGGTGACGACGCCCTCGCTGTACGCCGTGCCCTCGAGCACCGCGTAGCCGCGGCCGGGCCACGCGCCGATCCGTGGATCCTGCCCCTGACCGGCGTCCGAGCAGGTGGTCTCGGTGAACGTGTCGGTCGCGGGGTCGAACACCTCGGCGCACCGCACCGTGCCGTCGATCCCGCCGAACAGCGAGGTCCCCTGGTCCATCCCGCCGACGACCAGGACCCGGCCGTCGTCGAGCGGGACCATCCGGTGGTGGGCCCGCGCGGTGGCCAGGCTGCCGACCTCGGTCCACGCGTCGGTCGACGGGTCCCACCGGAACGCGCGGTCGATCGCGTCGGCCACGTCGGTCAGGCCGACATCGGCCAGCGTGTCGGTGATCCCGCCGGCCACGAGGAGCCCGCCGTCCGGCAGGGGGGCGATCGCACCGCACGCGAGCGGGATCGGCAGCGGGGCGAGGTCGTCGATCGTGTCGTTCGCGTTGAACTGGTGGCACGCGACCTGCGGGATCCACTGGTAGAAGTCCGGATCGCTGGACGCGTCCGACGCGAGGCCGCCGCACACCACCCCGACCTCACCCAGGGTCGTGCCCATCGCGTTCAGGCTGCCGGACGCCACGTCGAGCTGGTGGTGGCCGTACTCGGACGTGCGCTGGACCGTGCTCCACAGCTCGTAGTCGGCGATCCCGCCCGCGCCGACGCCGGTGAGGCCCCCGTACAGGAGCACCTTGTTGCCGACCGGGATCGCGAGGTGGCTCGAGCGCCCGATCTCGAACGCGCCGGTGTCGACGATCGTGTCGGTCGCGGGGTCGAACAGCACCCACTGATCGATGTTGTACGCCGAGAACGCGTAGCTGTACCGCCCGCCGGTCACCAGGAGCAGCGACTGGTCGCGCGACTCGACGTAGGTGACCACCCCGGAGGCGCGGGCGGTGTCGGTGATCGTCTGCGGGGTGCCCGCCTGGCCGAGCGGCGCAGTGAACTCCGGCAGCGTCGCCACGCCGATCGGCTCGCCGTACCCGAGGTCGAGCTTCGGGAACTTCGTCACCGCGTCGGAGTTGGTGATGAACACCGTGCCCACGCCGGTCACGTCGAACGACCGGATCGAGTCCGGGTCGCCGCCGCCGAACACGTAGAGCGAGCCGTCCGGACCGAGCCCGACGGCGCCATCCTGCCGCCGCTCCGATCCGCGGAGGGTGCCGAGCCGGCCGACCGTGTCGACCCGGAGCACCTCGATCGGCAGCTCGACCGCGGTCCCGCCGGTCGCGAGCGCCTCGGTGACGGTCGCCTCGCCGTACGCGAGCGTCGCGGCCCGGTTCCAGGCGTCGGTCGATCCGCCCGGCGCCTCGAAGATCAGCCCGACCACCGTGTCGGCCGGGACCGGCGGGAGCTCCGGGATCGCGAGCGTCTCGCCCGCGACCGCGACCCCTGCGTACAGGATCTGCGGCTCCGCGTCCGGCTCGACCAGGCGGACCTTGACCTCGGCGGAGACCTCGGTGAGGCCGAGCTGGCTGTCGAGGAACGACGGGACGAGCGTGAGCTCGTAGTCGGACGCGATCGGGGCCTCCGGCGTGCACGCCGCGAGGAGCAGGGGAGCGGAGATCGGGAGGGTGAGCATCGTCGTTGGTCCGTCGTCGAGGGCCGGATGGTACCAGACCCGCGCGGCGATACCATACGGCATGCCGTCCCCCGTCCCCCCGCGCGGAGCCCCGCCAGCGGCGCTCCCGTCCGCACCGCTCCGGTCCGCGCCCAACCTGTCGGCCCGCCCGTGGGTCGCGCACGGGTTCACCACCCGGGTCGGCGGGGTGTCCGGTGGAGCGTTGTCGACGTTGAACCTAGCGCTCCGCGGTGGGGAGACCGCCGATGCGCTGACCG
>JBEBJW010000717.1:0-4528 GCA_040079715.1 Myxococcota bacterium
TCGGTGCGGTCCCACACCACCAGGTAGTCCACCTCCGCCGCGAGCCGGCGCAGGCGCTTCTCGAAGGGTTCCAACGCGTCGAACGCGTAGCGATCTGCTGCCAACGTCCTCCTTTCGCTGTCGCCCCTTCAAGGTGCCCACGCCGGATCGTCGGCGCAACCCGCCGAGGCGTCGTGCGCCGAGGGTCGGTTCGACACATTCCACGCGGGGAAGCGTGCTTCCCGATCGGCGCCGGGAACTGGGCCGATCGCTTCCCACACCGGTTCCCGCGGGCCCTCCCACGTGGGAAGCGGAGGACCGGAAAGGTCGGGGGAAGCACGGTCGGCTTGGCCAGGTCCCGACGGGACGGGCGTCTACTCGATGCTCGGCTCCACGAGCTGGGCCTTGGACGGGACGCCGAGCCACTGGACCTCGCGCTGGCACGGACGGGCGGGCCACCAGTGGATGGTCGGGATCTGCTTCGGCCCCGCCGGACCCTCGGAGAACACGATCGGCGCCCAGGTCTCGACGAACATCCCGCCCATCTCCCCGATGACCTGCATCCCGGCGACGGGCGGCTCGTCGGAGGGGCGGACCGCGATCTGGGCCAGCGCCACCCCGTCCGCCGCAGGGAGGCGATGGTTGGCGATCCACCGAATCATCTCGTGGATGTCCGCGGGCAGATCGTCGCCGAGCACCCACTGCTCCCACGACCGGCCCGCGATCCGCACCACGATGGCACCCTGGAGCTTGCCGCTCAGCAGCTCGTCCACGGCGCCGAGGGCAGCGGCGAACTCGACCATCAGCTTCGCGTCAGTCGGGATCGGGGCCGTCGGCGGGACCTCCCCGAACGCGAACCGGATGTCCGGCATCCAGGTGTCCGCCGCGTCGCGGACGTCGGCCGCGCGGGACCCGGGCGGCGGAGCGGCGACCTCGATGAGGAACGG
Source organism: Myxococcota bacterium (assembly GCA_040079715.1). Classification (GTDB taxonomy): domain Bacteria; phylum Myxococcota_A; class UBA796; order UBA796; genus JACKER01. The sequence continues at coordinate 927 of JBEBJW010000717.1, forward strand.
CGGGAGCGCGGTCGGGTTGTCGGTGTCGGCACCGGGCTGCTGCCAGGGCCCCTTCGGCACGCCGAGTGCGGTGGCCGAGTCCGTCTCGTACTCGAGCATCGCGAGCCACCACCGCCGGCCGTCGGCGGTGTCGAGCTCCTCGAAGACGACGGCCCAGGTGTGCACGATGCCCGCAGGATCGGTGCCCTGGAGCCCGAGGACCAGGAAGCAGCGCTCGACGTTGTTGCGGCGACGGACCAGCTGGAACGTCATCCCGACGTGCGCGCCCGCGTCCTGGCGGCTCATCGCGGAGAGGTCGAGCGTCTCGACGAAGTCGGCGCCGAGCAGGTAGACCTTCGGGAGCGGCTGGCCCCGAACCTTGATCTCCTGCCGGACGTGCTCGGTGATCCATGCGCGGGAGGCAGCCGGGTCCCGGAAATTCACGTCGACGCCTGGACGGCGCACGAGCTGGGTCGGCATCACCACCTCCGGGGCCCGTTATCCGCGGTGTGGCGCGATGACCCGGACCGAGGGGACGGTCAGGGATCGGCGCGCCCGACCGCTTGCGCGGGGGACGCGCTCCACGGCGAAGGCCAGCCCACCGCCACCACCACGCCGAGGACCAACCGAACCGCCGGTCTGGCTACTGCGCCGTCGGACAGTCCACGTCTCCGTCGCCGCAGTTGTGTGCGGCGGTCGGATCGACGCAGGGGGAGGCGACACCAGCGTACGTCTCCTGAGGCCACGGATCCGGGAACGTGACGCCGCCGCCTTCCAAGCAGCCCTTCAGGGTCTCGCAGTCGACCGCAGCGAGGTCCGCGTCAGCCCAAGGCCTGGCAGCGACGCAGGTGTCCCTGACCGCGACGAGGGTGTCCTGGTCCTCGGCGAAGGTCCAGCTCAGCCAGGCCTCCTCCTCCTGCGCGTTGCTCGGATAGTCCAGCGCGGGCTGCGAAATCACGCCCACACACTGCCGAGCCACGACGAGGGAGAGGTCCTCTGCGGCCGAGCAGAACGGGTCGTCCGGAGCCGCGATCCCACCACGCTGACTTCCGCATCCGACGAGACCGAGAAAAAGTACGAACCTCACTCCACACCTCCGTCGCACACGCGAATCTGGCGTTTGCCCGTTTCCCCGATCCCGCGGACCATGTCCCGACAGCACTGTTTAACTCGAGTCGCTCCTTCCTTGACGACCGACCTCCGGGAATCGGACACCCCAAATTCGGCGATTCCGGATTGCGCCGCCGCCCCTGCTGTCGCACCGTGACCGCGGGTGATTGACCCGAAACGAGTGGGGTACTCTGGACCTGATGAGCGGAGAGTAGCCCTTGGATCTCTGTGAGCTGCTGAACCAACCGGCGCCGAGCGCCGAGGTGGTCCGAGCCGCGATCGCCGCCGGGGCGGATCCCGACGCGCTGTGCGCGCCACCGCGTCGCTCGTCCGGGTTCGCGCAGACCGCCTGGGCGATCGCCATCATCGCCATGCCGCCGCTGGCGCTCGGTCCTCACGGCGCTGGGGGATATGCTCCGATCGAACTCGCAGCCTACGGTCAGCGGTGGGACCTGGTCCGAGTGTTGTTGGACGGCGGCGGCCACGTGATCGGAGACGCGCTGCGACACGCCGTGGACGCCGATCAATGGACCATCGTCCGGGCGCTCGTCGACGCCGCTGGTCCGAGCTCGTTCACCCAGCTCGAGACCCCACTCGCGGGCGACGTCTCCCGCCTGCGCCTCGCCACCGGAGCAGGCATCCGGCTCGACACCGTCGAGCGCGTGGATTGGCCTGGACGACTCGCGACCGACCCGGCGGCGATCTCAGCGTTCCTGGGCGCGGGCCTGAGCCCCGAGGCCTTGGTGGACCAGGTGTGGACGCTCCCAGCCCTCGACGCAGTGCTACCGCGGGTCGATCCGCACTCGGCGGGAGCGTTTCGGGCGCTCGCCGACGCGGTAGAGCACGACCGGTGGGACATGGTCCGGGCGCTGCGGTCCCACGGCGTCCCGTGGGAGTGCCCAGGCTTGGACCCAGTCCTGGCGGACGCCAACCTCATCCGGTCGCCCGCCGGCGTGGCCAGGCTGTTGGCCGACGGGGCCGATCCGAACGCCCGAACCGCGAACGGTGAGCCCCTGGTCGCGGTCGCGGTCCGGGCCGGGAGGCTGGACGTCGTGAGCCGCCTGGTCTCCGCCGGTGCGGACCTGAACGCGGCGGACGGTGCGGCGCTCGTCACCGCTGCGGAGGACGGTCGCACGGACCTGGTCCGCGCCCTGGTCGCCCTCGGCGCCGACCCCACCGTTGGCGATGCGGTGTCGAAGGCGCTCGACCGGGGTGAACCAAGAGCGGCGGCCCTGCTGATGGAGCTCGGCGCACGCCCCGGAGAGGCCGCGATCGGTCGGGCGATCTCCGCCGACGACGCCGAGCGGCTCACGTGGCTCCTCGACCACGGCCTGCCGGTGGACGCGACGGTCTCGGGCCGGGCGCTGGCGACGATGGCGGTCGAGTCCGTGTCGGGCTCGGACGAGGTGCTCGATCTCTTGATCGCGCGGCACGCACCGCTCGGCGAAGCGCTGGTGGCCGCGGTCGAGCGAGGTCGAGGAGGTTTCGCGGAGCAGCTGCTGGACGGCGGCGCGGACCCCGGTCCGGCGCGCGCCGCGCTGGACTGGTCCAAGGTCGACCCGTCGCTCGAGCGCCTGGTGATCGATCGGATCGGCGCCTCCCCACCTCCGGACCGGGTCCGGAGCGCAGCCGAGGACGACGACGCAGAGCGGGTGGAGCTCCTGATCCGCGGCGGGGCGCGGCCCCCATCGGAGTGGGTGGCGCAGCTGCTGCGGTACGACACGCGGAAGTGGCTGGACCGCCTCGCCCTCACCGGGCCCGAGCTCGACCAACACTGGGACGCGCCCCCTGCCAGTATCGAGTGGATGCTCGACCACGGCGCGGACCCGAACCTCGGACTCGCGGCGGCGGTGGCGCAGAGGCGCTCCGATTGGGTCGACCTCACGGTCGCTCGGGGCGCCGACCTCGAGCGGCCCGGCCTCGACGGTCGCACGCCCATCAGCCTGGCGGCCGAGCTCCGGGAAGATGCGGTACTCCAGGCGCTGCTCGCCTCCGGGGCCGCGTACACCGACGAGGTGGCGCGGTACGATGTCACGATCTGTGCGACCGACCGCCTACGGGAGCACGCGCCAGTCGTGACCTGGATCGAGGTTCGCGACCTGGCTCGAGAGGCGAAGTGCCCCCATCGGGTTCGGACCGCGCTGCGACGCTGAACATGCTCGGCACTCGTGATTGAGGAGCCGGTCTCCGTCGGTGCCCTCGCCGCGTCGAGCGTGCGCTACCGTCGAGCCTTGCGCCTCTTCGCAGGCCTCTTCAGCTCCGCTTCGACCGCGACGACCTGTTCCACCGGCGCGTGACGGTCCGTCGCTGCGGCCGCTGCGGCACGAGCGAGCCGCGCTCGGCGGTTGCCCTCGAGGAGCCGCTTCCCCACGTCCTCGGGCACGTAGTGGTAGGTCGCTCGGTCCCACCCTGCGTAGCAGTCCGGATCACAGCGCTCCCCCTCGCCGGCAGTGCACACCGGGCACGACCAGCACTCCGGCAGCAACATCTCGCCGATCGAGGGGATCACACCC
>JBEBJW010000718.1:0-4523 GCA_040079715.1 Myxococcota bacterium
CCGTCCGGACCACCCGCCGGTACCGGCCGATCCAGTCGTCGCGGTGCCTCGGTGGCTGGGCGGTGGAGCTGGGCGCGGCGTCCGGGACGGGGGCTTCCGGGTTCGGGAGCCCCCCGCAAGCCAACGTCGCCGCCACCACCGCCGCCATCAGCCAACCCCTCGTCCTCACTGCGCCTCCAGCCGGCCGTCGATCGTCTCCAGGATAGTCGGTGCCCCGGCGACGACTTCGCGAAACGCAGGTCCGGATCGTTAATCGCGGTCGGTGGTCGGGCAACGCGACGTCCCGGCACCGGGTGACGGCTCGACATACGTCCGCCGAGGAGGTGCCGATGCGCGCGAGGACCACCGGGTTGACCGCTCCGAAGAATGCCACGTTCGGGATCGCGGTCGCGCTCGGGCTGCTCGGGGTGCTGCTGCACTACCAGGTGTTCACGATCGCCGCGCTGGCCCCGTACCCGTTCGCGATGGTCGCGCTCGGACTCGCGGTCCTGGCCGCCGGGTGCACGTTCCGCGGCCTGTAGCGGCGGCGTGTCCTCGATCGGCGTGACCGGCAGATCCAGCGTGGATCGCCGGCGATCTACGGCTGCCGCCGATGCATCGACCAGACCGGGTACGGCGCCGCTCCGGGCGGCCGCAGCTCGCGCCGCTCGGTGACCTCGAACCCGAGCCTCCGATAGAACGTCACGTTCCGTTCGGAGTGGGTGGTGAGGACGGTCGGGCGTCCGGGGTCGAGGTCGGCGGTGCGGTCCAACACCGCGCCGAGGAGCCGACCGCCGATCCCCCTCCCCTGGACGCTCGGCTGGACCACCATCATGTGGACGTGCCAATGGGGCGCACCGGTCGCGATCGCGTGCTCGAGCTGGCCGTAGGTGTTCTTGAGCCACAGGAGCCGGCGGGTGGCAGCCCAGCCCCGGACGCGGACGAACGGCAGGAGCCCGTGGCGCACCATCGTGAGCGTCGAGATCGGCACCCCGGACGGCGGGCGGACCGTCACCGTCGCCCGGACCGACCCCTGCTCGACCCAGATCCAGGTGCACCCGTGCGGGAGGTGGACCCGGAGGTTGCGGCGGAACAGGTCCGCCAGCCCCGCTCGGCGCTCGGGCCCGGGGAACAGGTACCGGTAGCCGGCGTCCTCGTCGAACGCCTCCGCCAACAGCTCCGCCGTCGCCTCGATCCGCCCCGCTCCGAGCCGCTCCACCATCGTACCTCCGCCGCGTTCGTACCCGCCGACCTCCGGGCGGGTCGATGACACCTGGTGGCCCGGCGCGAACCGGGCCGCGACGAGTTGGTACACGACGCGGTCCCGGAGCGATGACCACCGGGCGACGTGTGCCGGTGGAGGTGCTCGTGTGGACCATCGTGTGGACGTGGAGGACGGCGCAGGGCGCCGAGCCGTGCGACGGGTTCGACACCGACGGAGACCCGGCGAACGAGGCCGCGGCCACCCTCCGGGGGGTGTCGTACGACGACCCGTTCCGGGCGATCGCGGACGCGGTGCCGTTCGACGTCGTCCACCTGTGCCAGAGCGCAGCCAGCGATGGATCGGTGGACGTGGCGGACGGGGTGTGGCTCGTCGGGTACCCGGACGCGGCGGGCGACCGACCCGCCCTGAGCTACGCCGGACCGCCCACACCGGAGTTCCTGACCGCCGCCGGTGACCTGCACCTGAGCTCGGTGGTGCTGGACGGAGGGGAGGCCGACGTCACGCTGCGGTTCCGCGGCTTCCAGCTGGAGGGCTCCGACGTGCTCGTGTGGGGCGAGACCGCCCTTTCCCTGCCGGAGGGCGGGTCGTCGGTCGAGCTGACCCACAGCGTCATCAACGGCCGGTGGAGGGGGCTCGACCAGGGCGCCGGCACGGTCCCGACCGAGCTCGCGCTGTACGGCACCGTCGTCCGCGCGACGGCGACCATCGGGGCGGCGGTGTTCCTGTACGCCGGCGGCACGGTGTGGGGCGGCACCCTGACCGACTCCGCGTGGGGGCTGTTCGCGCCCGGGCCCACCGACCTGTTCGGGACCGAGGTGATCGGCAACGAACGGGGGACCTACGCGTGGGGCGCGCACTTCTACGACGCCGCGGTCCGGTACAACCGGGGGCGGGGCATCGACGACGACGACGACCTGGTCCTGGACGCGACCCTCGTCGAGTACAACGGCCGCGAAGGAGCCGACTCGGGCGGAGTGTTCGTCTGGCGCGGCGGAACGCTGGTCGGCATGCGGTCGGTGATCCGCCGCAACACCGGGGGGTTCGGCGCAGGGATTCACGGCGAGGACATCCAGGGCGACGCGCTGCTCGTCACCGAGAACCACGCGACGGCGTGTGGCGGCGGCGTCGGCGCGATCCTGGGCGCGGTCCGCGGCGTGTGGATCGAGGGGAACTGGGCGGACCGCGGCGGCGGCGTGTGCGTGGACGGCTGGCCCCTCGCGGTCGAAGGCGGATGGGTCGCGGACAACATCGCGAACCGGGGCGGCGGCGCGTACGTGGAGTGGGGTGGGACCCTGACGGCGTCCGGCACCTCGATCGTCCGGAACGTCGGCGGGTACGGTGGCGGCGTGTACGTGGAGCCCACCGCCGCGCTGGTGTCGACCTGCACCTCGTGGGGAGCCGGCGACGACGACAACGTCGGGTGGGGGTTCCTGCCGGACGTGTACTTCGACCGGGACTACGCGTTCGCGTTCGAGGACGTCACCTGCAGCGGGTCCACGTGCTCGAGCCACCCCCCGAACTGCGCGCAGGACGCCCCGGTGCCGGACTCGCGCGACGCCGACGGCGACGGCCTGCGCGACCAGTTCGAACCCGGCTGGGGCCGGGACCCGAAGTCCGCCGACGACGACCGGAACGGCGTCGTCGACGGGTTCGATCCGAGCTGGCTGGCGGTCCTCGTGGCGCAGGCGAAGCCCGAGCCGTCGGCGCTGTCGCTCGAGCAGCTCGCGCACGCCGCGGAGGCCGCGCGGGACGGGGACCCGGCCGGCGCCCGGCGGTGGCTCGCGGACGCGCGGCCGGACCTCGGGTGCGACGACCTGCCCGCGGCGCTCGGTATGACCGCGTGCGACGCGCTGAACGCCGTCGCCGAGAACCTGTGGGTCCCCGACGGCGACGGTGACGGCCTCGACGACCGGCACGAGCGGGTGTGGGGCCTGGACCCCGACGCGCGGGACACCGACGGCGACGGGATCGCGGACGGGTCGGACCCGAGTTGGCTGGCAGACCTCGCCGCCCATGTCAACGCGTCGCTGCTGGCGCTCGACCCGAAGGGCGGCGACGCCGAGGAGGAGGAACTGCGCGCGGCCCTCGCGGACGACGCCCGGAGCGCCGCCGCGCTGACCACGGATCCGAAGGCCGCGCTCGACCGGCTCGCCGGGTTCGCGGCGGGGCTGGCGGACTGTCGGTTCGGCGACCCCGACACGGGCCTCGCCTCGCCGTGCGACGCAGTCAACGTCCTGTCCGCCGCAATGTCGCGCTGACGTCCGTCTCCAGGGGCGTGGTCCGGCGCCGGATCGCGACCACCGCTGCGGCGGCGACCACGCCCAGCCCGGCCCACGGGACCAGGTCGCCGGTCGCTGCGCACACCGTCGGGACCTGCACCGCCGGGATCCGACCGATCAGCACCCGGTCGTCGTCCTCGAACGCGTCGCGGGTGGCTCGCGGCCGCCCGAGCGGATCGTACGCGCCGCTCGTGCCCCACCGCACCGCGGCGATGCTGCCGGACCGCCCGGTGGGTCGACGTCAGCCGAAGTACTCGTCCAGGTCGCCGTCGGGATCGGCGGCCGCGTCCCAGGTCGCGGGCGACAGCGAGGCGGCGAGCGCCTCGTCCACCAGCGTCACGTCGAGCACCGCTCGGTACCGCGGCGCGTCGGCGTTCGACCGTCCGATCTCGACGCGCTCGCGGACCGCGACGTCCGCGACGATCGCGTCGCCGTCGTCGAACCCCCACTCGTTCTCGGTCGCGGCAGCGGTGATCGCGTTGTCGTAGCCGTTGTACTCGCACAGCATCATCGCGACGGCCTTGCGCAGGTCGTGCGGCTCGGTGACGTCCCCGGCGTCGTCCATCACCCGCGAGAACACGTCCTGATCGGGGTTGAACTCGATGACCTCGAGGGTCACCGTGGCGCCGTCCACCCGGGTCAACGTCACCGTCTGATAGCTCGACATGGTGCCTCCCAGCGCCCACGTCCTACCGGCGCCCGGATGTGCGGTCCAGCGCGAGATCGGTCGACACACCGCGGATGGTGGTGGCTCGCTCGGGGGTGAGGGGGAAGAGCGACGTCCGTCACCCCCGACGGACGTCCGTCGGTCAGTCACGAGCGAACGCCGAAGATGCGCTGGCACCGGGCGTGCACGGTCCGGCCGCGTGGACCCGTTCACCCGCGTCGGCGCCGCCGTGTTGGTCGGCCTCGTGCTCGCTCCGTCCCTGCCGGGACCGGCGTGGGCGTGGGTCTCGCTCGCGGTGGGCGCCGCGTGGTGGGCGGCGCCGGGCGGCGGGCTCGCCGGCTGGCGGGGGTTGATCGTCGCGGGGGCCGTCGGG
>JBEBJW010000719.1:0-4521 GCA_040079715.1 Myxococcota bacterium
CCCGGGGAGGACCCGCCGTCACAATCCGATCCGAGCGCGTCACCGGTACACCGTGTGACCTGGACCGACCTGGGGGTGTGCGTGGTCGTGTGGCTCCTGTCGTCCGTCGCCAACGCGACGGTGATCGCCGGTGGATCGCTCTCGACGCAGACCTGGACCGCGGCGGGCAGCCCGTACGTGGTCCAGGGCGACGTGACCGTGCTCGCCGGCGCGACGCTGACGATCGAGGACGGCGTCGAGGTGCGGTTCTCGGCCAGCGACGCCGCGGCGGCCGGGCTCGACACCGGGCGGGTCGAGCTGACCGTCGACGGGACGCTGGTCGTGGCGGGATCCCCGGCCGATCCGGTCGCGTTCCTGTCCGACACCAGCACCAGCACGTCCGCGTGGTACGGGATCGTCGTCACCGCGGCCGGGACGGTCGATCTGGCCGACGCGACGATCGACCACGCCCAGTACGGGATCCGCAACGCGGGGGCGGTCGACGCGCTCGGTCTCGACATCGCCCGCTGCGCGACCGCCGGGCTGTACCTGACCGGCGGGAATGCGGTCCTGGTCGATCTGACGGTGACGGGGCCGTCGTACGGCGTGTGGGCGACCAGCGCCGGGACGTTCGAGCTCGTCGACAGCGCGATCTGGGACACGTCGAGCCATGGGGTGTACGTCAACACGAGCTCGAACGTCGCCTCGACCCTCGACCGGGTGACGGTGTACAGCGCGGGCTCGTCCGGGGTGTACGTCGTGCCGGCGGGCGGCTCGCCGACGGTCACCGTGACGAACAGCGTGATCACCTCGAACAACGGGTTCGGGGTGTACCGGTCGAGCGGCACGGTGACGGTGTCGACGACCGACGCCTGGGCCAACGCGTCGGGCGACCTCGTCGGCGTCACGCTCGGGGCCGGCAACCTCGACGAGAACCCGCTGTTCGTCGCGCCGCCGCTCGATCTCGCGCTGACGTCGAACTCCCCGTGCCGGTTCGCCGCAGACGACGGGGGCGACGCGGGCGGCCGCCCGTACGACGGCGTCGCGACCCCGGGCCTGTATGGCACGCTGTGGACCGACACCGTGTTGACCGCGGGCGTCCACCCGATGGCCGGCGATCTGACCGTCCCGCTCGGGGTCACGCTCGAGCTGCAGCCCGGGGTGGTGCTCGAGGCCGCCACGACCGACCTGATGGACGCCCACCTCGACACCGGGCGGGTCGAGCTCCGGATCGCAGGGACCCTGTTCGCGACGGGGTCCGTGCCGAACCCGGTCGTGCTCGGGTCGAGCGGGACCAGCACCTCGTCGTGGTACGGCCTGCACCTGCTGTCGACCGCGAACACCTCGATCGTCGAGCACGCGCGGATCGAGGAGGCCCAGTACGGGCTGCGGTCCGACGCGATCGCCACCAACCCGGTCCGAGACGTGGTGTTCGAGCGGAACGCGACCGCCGGGATCTACGTGACCGCCGGCGCCCCGGTGCTCGAGGACCTCGACGTCACCGGCGCCTCGTACGGGGTGTGGCTCACCGGCACCGGCAGCCCGTCGATCCTCGACAGCGTGATCCACGACACGTCGAGCCACGGGGTGTACGTGAACACCTCCGGCTCGGCGGTGGTCGATCTCGACCACGTGACGGTGTACAGCGCCGGCAGCTCCGGGGTGTACGTCGTGCCGAGCGGCGGCTCGCCGACGGTGACCGTCACGAACAGCGTGATCACCTCGAACAACGGGTTCGGGGTGTACCGGTCGAGCGGCGCGGTGACGGTGTCGACCACCCTCGGGTGGGACAACGCGTCGGGTGACCTCGTCGGCGTGACCCTCGGCGCCGGCAACCTCGACGAGAACCCGCTGTTCGTCGCGGCCGGGACCGACTTCGCGCTGACCGAGTGGTCGCCGGCGCGGTTCGGGGCCGACGACGGCGGGGACCTCGGCGCGATCCCGTACGGCGGCGCCCCGACGGTCGGGCTCCAGGGCACGCTGTGGGACGGGCTGACCCTCGATCTCGGCGGCAGCCCGTACACCGTGGTCGGCGATCTGACCGTCCCGGTCGGCGCGACCCTGACGATCGACCCGGGGGTGACCGTCCTCGCCGCCACCACCGACGCGATGGACGCCCACGTCGACACCGGGCGGGTCGAGCTCCGGATCGCCGGGACGATCGACGCCGTCGGCACGCCGTACGCCCCGATCGCGCTCGGCAGCGTCGGGACCTCGACCTCGAGCTGGTACGGGCTCCACCTGCTGTCGACCGCGGCCGGGCAGCTCGGCGACGTGTGGATCGACGAGGCCCAGTACGGCGTCCGCCACGCGGCGACGACCGGCCTGCCGCTGTCGTTCCTCCACGTCGAGCGGTGCGCGACCGCCGGGCTGTGGGTCGAGGCGGGGACGCCGGTGATCGACGGCCTGTTCGTCACCGGCCCGTCGTACGGCGTGTGGTTGACGTCGTCCGGGTCGATCGCGCTGACCAACGGCGTGGTGTGGGACACCTCGAGCCACGGGATCTACGTGAACACGTCGTCGTCGACGAGCTCGACGATCGCGTTCTCGACGATCCACTCCGCTGGCTCGTCGGGCGTGTACGTCGTGCCGAGCGGCGGCTCGCCGGTGGTCGACGTGGCGAACAGCGTGATCACCTCGAACAACGGGTTCGGCGTGTACCGGTCGAGCGGCACGGTCACGGTGTCGAACACCGACGCGTGGGACAACGCGTCCGGGAACCTGGTCGGGGTGACGCTCGGGACCGGGATCCTCGCCACCAACCCGTTCTACGTCGACGAGCCGGCGCGGAACTTCCGGCTCCAGTCGACGAGCCCGGCGGTCGACGCGGGGACGTCGGTCGCGGCGCCGGACCACGACGCGGCCGGGCTCGAGCGGCCGGTGAACGGCAACGCGCTCGGCGGGGCCGAGTACGACCTCGGCGCGTACGAGTACCGGATCGAGGTCCCGGGGATCACCGTGTCGCCCGCGGGCACGATCACCGTGACCGAGGCGGGCGCGACCCAGCAGCTCGATCTGGTGCTCGCGACCGCGCCGCTCGCCGACGTGTCGATCGCGGTCACCGCCAGCGACCCGTCCGAGGCGACGGTCGCGCCGACGAACCTGGTGTTCACCCCGGCGTCGTGGAGCACGCCGCAGTCGATCGTCGTCACCGGCCAGCCGGATTCGGTCGACGACGGGCAGCCGGGCTGGACCGTGACCCTGGATCCGTCGGGGTCGACCGACCTCGAGTACCGGGTGCTGGCGCCGGTGGTGCTCGCCGGCACGACCACCGACGACGACACCGCGGGGATCGTGATCGTCGACAACGGGCTCCGCACGACCGAGTCCGGCGGCGCCGACACGTTCACCGTGGCGCTCGCCAGCGAGCCCGCGACCGATGTCCGCCTCGATCTGTCGTCGCTCGACGCGGGGGAGGGGACGGTCAGCCCGCCGGCGATCACGTTCACCCCCGCGAACTGGGCCACCGCGCGGACCGTGACCGTCACCGGGGTCGACGACGCCCTCGCCGACGGCGACCAGGCGTACCAGGTCCGGGTCGACCCGGGGCTGGCGATCGACGCCGTGTACCAGGCGCTGCCCGCGATCGCGCTCGACGCGACGAACGTCGACGACGAGACCGCCACCGCGGGGATCACCGCGATCGGCGGCCCGGTGACCACCACCGAGGGCGGCGGGACCGACACGATCGACGTGGTGCTCGACGCGGCCCCGACCGGGTCGGTCACCGTGCCGGTGTCGTCGTCGAACCTGGCCGAGGCGACGGTGTCGGCGGTGAACCTGGTGTTCACCACGGTGAACTGGGCGACGCCCCAGACCGTGACCGTGACCGGGGTCGACGACGCGGCGGACGACGGCGACGCGGCGTTCAGCGTGGTGCTCGGCGCCGCGGCCTCGTCGGACCCGGCGTACGCGGGGGTCGATCCGGACGACGTGACCGGCGCGAACACCGACGATGACACCGCCGCGGTCGTGGTCACCGCCGGGGTCGCCCACACGACCGAGGGCGGCGGGATCGATCTGGTGCTGGTCCACCTCGGATCGGCCCCGACGAGCCCGGTGACGATCGACGTCGCGAGCTCGGACCCGGGCGAGGGGACGGTGTCGCCGTCGGCGCTCGTGTTCGACGCGACGAACTACGGCGCCGACCAGCCGATCACCCTCCAGGGCGTGGACGACGCGACCGCCGACGGCGACCAGACCTGGTCCGCGACGTTCGGGGTGTCGTCCGGGGACCCGGTGTACGCGGCGCTCGCGGTGCCGTTCGTGTTGGTGGTGAACGCCGACGACGACGGCGCCTCGATCGTGGTCACCGGCGGGCCGGTCGCGACCGACGAGGGCGGGGGCTTCGACCAGTTCGAGGTCCGCCTCGGGGCCGCGCCCACCGCCGACGTGACCGTCCCGGTGGCGGTCGATCTGCCGGACGAGGCCTCGCTGTCGACCGCGTCGCTCGTGTTCACCCCGGCGGACTGGTCGGTCGCGCAGACCGTCACCGTCACCGGCCTCGACGACGCCGATCCGGACGGGACGGCGGTGTACGTG
>JBEBJW010000720.1:0-4517 GCA_040079715.1 Myxococcota bacterium
ACGATCGACGGCGAGCCCGCGTCGTTCGACTCCGCCTCCCCCACCTCGGCCGATCCGTGGCCGCTGACGCTCCAGCACCTCGTGGCCAGCGTCCCCGCGGTCGTCGAGCTCGTCGACGGACGCCCGACCCGGCTGGCCGATCCGGACGGGTGGACCGAGGCGGCGAAGTCGGCGGTGTACGGCTCGACGCTCCCGGTCGAGGCGCTGGCGTCGGGGGCCCAGCTCGTCGACCCGGAGGGGCTGGTGGCCGATCTGGCGCGCCCGTTCCCCGGGGTGCCGCCGGCCGACGGCGGCGCCTGGGTCCGGGCCGACGATCTGGCGGGGATCCCGGTGACCCGGACCGAGACCTGCACCGCGACCGGCGGGTCGAGCTGGTCGTGCGTCGGGACCGCGACCCCGGATCCGGAGGTCGGCGCGCGCCTGTTCGAGGTCGAGACCCGGACCGAGCTGAGCGCGGATCGGCGCGGGTGGCTCGCGATCGAGAGTCGGTACACCGCGACCCTGGTGACGCTCGCCCCGGGCGGACGGGGGGTCGACGATCGGCCGGTGTCCGGGATCCGGCGGGTGGAGCGCCGGTGAGCATCCGCGGCATCGGGGACGGGTTCGCGTTCCAGCGCCTGCTGTGGCTGCTCGTCGGCACCGTGATCGTCCCGACGGTGCTCCTGTCGCTGTTCGGGGTCGCCGCGATCCGGAACCAGGGCGCGGCGGTGCTGCACGAGCTCGATCGGCTGCGGGCCGAGCGGCTCGAGATCGGCGCCCGGACCCTCGCGTCCCGGATCGCGGCGGTCGAGCGGACCGCGCTCGAGCGGGCCCGGTGCGCGATCGAGCCGTGCCGGCCGGTGGCGGGCACAAGCGAGTCGTGGGTGTGGGACGAGACCGCCGGGGTCCCGGAGGCGCTCGAGGCGATCGGCGTGTCGGCGGGCGTCGCGCGCGAGGCGTCGGTCGTGTGGATCGTGCCGGTCGACGGCTCGGCGCCGGTGGTGGTGGTCGGGCGGGAGCCGCTCGCGTTCGCGTGGCGCCTCGACCCGGCGCCGCTCCAGCTCAGCCTGGACGATCTGGTCGGGGATCGGCTCCCAGAGCACGTCTCGCTCCACCTCGCCGGGCCCGAACCCGGGTCCACCTACACGATCGAGGACGTGTTGACCCACCTGTCCGAGCCGGAGCACGCGGTCCTCGACCTGCCGCGGCCCCTGTCCGGCTGGCGGCTGGTCCTCGACGACGCCGAGGATCCGAGCCGGGCGACCGTGTCGCGCAACTCGTGGTTGTACCCGGCGAGCCTGGTGATCCTGGTGTGCGTGGTGCTGGTGGGCACGGTGATCACGCTCGGATCCGCCACCCGAGAGATCCGACTGTCGCGGCTCCAGACCGACTTCGTGTCGAACGTCTCGCACGAGCTCCGCACGCCGCTCACGTCGATCCGGGTGTTCGTCGAGACGCTCCAGTCCGGGCGGCTCCGCGATCCGGATCGGGTCCGGGAGTGCCTCGATCTCGTCGCGCTCGAGACCGATCGACTGTCGCGGATGATCGAGCGGGTGCTCGACTGGGCGCGGATGGAGGCGGGGCGCCGGATCTACGAGTTCGAGCCGGTCGCCCCGGCCGAGATCGCCCACGCCGCGCTGCTCGCGCTCCGGACCCACCACCTGGTGGACGACCCGCCGGATCCCGACGCGCCGGATCGACCCCTCGGAGCGGCGATTCAGCTCGACGTGCCGCCGGACCTGCCGGAGCTGATGGTCGACCGCGACGCGATCGTCGAGGCGCTGCTGAACCTGCTCCACAACGCGGTGAAGCACACCGCCCCGCCGCGGCGGATCGCGGTCCGGGCGGCGCGCCGGGGGCGGTGGATCGGTTTGACCGTCGAGGACGACGGGCCGGGGATCCCGAAGCGGGATCGCCGACGGATCTTCGAGAAGTTCTACCAGGTGGATGCGCGCCTGTCGTCCCCGACCCAGGGCCGGGTGGATCGCGGGAGCGGGCTCGGGCTGTCGATCGTCCGCGCGGTGGCCCGCGCCCACGGCGGCAAGGTCGAGCTGGACAGCGAGGTCGGCCGGGGTAGCCGATTCACGCTGTGGCTCCCGGCGGTCGACGGTCCGCGTTAACGGTCCGCGTCGGTGTGGAGGGTGTGTGAGAGGAGCGATCGGGTTGTTGATGGTGGTCCTCGCCATCGGCGGGTTGGGGTCGTGTGCCGGCGCGGACAACGCGCAGCTCCAGAGCGAGATCGACGCGCTGACCCAGCGGGTCCAGACGCTCGAGGGTCGGGTCCGAAAGCTCGAGGGCGGCGGGTTGAAGGCCTCGAAGTCGAAGGCCAAGGCGAAGTCGAAGTCGAAGGGCAAGGCGAAGGCCCCGGCCGCGGCGGGCGCCAAGGCGAAGGTGACCGACCCGTCGAAGGCGAAGGCGAAGGCGAAGGCGAAGGCCCCCGCCGCGGAGCCCGAGACCGAGACCCCGCCGGGCTAGGCCGCGCCCAGCGGACACGGCCCACGGGCTCCTCCGCTGACCTGCCTCCCTGGCCTGCTGTCCGCCGGCCAGACCGTCACCTGCCCGTTCGACACGGTTGCCGGACCCGTCCACGCCGAGGCGCCGGTCGTCAGTTCGGCGGGTTCTCGACGTACACGAACCCGTCGTGCGAGCCGAGGTTCTGCGCGACGATCGACAGGCTGTAGCCGTTGTTCGGATCGTACGAGCCGATCACGCCGGACCAGTCGATGGCGTAGTACAGGTCGGTGGTGGGGACGTAGGCCACGCCGCAGTTGTTGACGAACCCGAAGTTCGCGAGGAACGTGCGCGCGCCCGTCCCCCGATCGATGGTGTACAGGTCGCCCGGTCCGGCCGCGATCCCCAGGATCTGGTCGCGCAGCGAGTCGTACGCGATCCCGTCGAGGTTGATCGCGGGATCGCCGATGAAGTTCGCTGCGCCGGTCGCGAGATCCATCTCGTAGAACCCGCTCGGGGACTCGCCGGACGCGTACAGGGTGCTGGTGGTCGGATCCCAGGTCAGCCCGAACAGGTCGACGATCCCGTGGACGCCGATCGGCGTGGCGTCGCCGGTCGTCAGGTCGACCGTGTGGAGCGCCTGGATCCCCCGACCGTCGATCATCCACATCGTGCCCGACGCGGGGTCGTACGCGAGATCGCCGAAGTCGAACGTGGTATTGAGCGGCCCGATGTCCTGCCAGGCGTTGGTCTGGAGGTCGAACCGGGACAACACGTCGCCCTGCTCGCGGACGGTGTACAGCCAGGTCGCGCAGGCGATGTCGGTCCCGCTGCAATCCTGGTCGATCCCGTCCTCGCACACCTCGGGGTTCCCCGGAAACCGGGTGGGATCTTCGTCGTCGCAGTCGATCCCGGCCGACTCCGGGGCCGCCTCGTCGCTCGGCGCGTGGCACTGGACCACGACCGACACCCCGTCACCGACGCCGTCGTCGTCGCGATCGAACGACCAGGACTGGTCGAGGGTCGCGTCGGGATCGGTGTCGTCGCAGTCGTCGTCGTTGGTCACCGCGCCCGCGATCGGGCGACACGCGAGGGTGATCGTGGCCGGATCGCCGAACCCGTCGAGGTCCCCGTCCTCGAAGAACTCGACCTGGGTGGACGGGTCGATCGAGTCGTCTTCGTCGTCGATCAGCGTGTCGCAGTCGTCGTCGCGGCTGTTGCAGACCTCGGACGCCCCCGGGTTGATCGTGTCGCGGGTGTCGTCGCAGTCGGTGTTGTCGGTGATGAACAGCGGGTTCGGGGGCGCGCAGGCGTCGGTGGTCGACTGGGGATCGCCGAACCCGTCCTGATCGAAGTCGCGGAACCACGAGGTCAGGGTCGACGGATCGATCGAGTCGTCCTCGTCGTCGACGAGGGCGTCGCAGTCGTCGTCGACGTCGTTGCACGTCTCGGCCGCGGACGGGTTGACCGCCGGGTCGGCGTCGTCGCAGTCCCCGCTGTCGCGGATCCACGAGTCGTCCGGGGGCGCGCAGGTCCGCCCGGCGAGGGCGTCGCTCCCGAACCCGTCCCCGTCGAGGTCGTGGTACCACTGGACCAGCGGGAATCCCTCGTCGACCACCCGATCGCAGTTGTTGTCGACCACGTCGCAGACCTCGACGCCGTCGGGGTTCACCGCGCTGTCGGAGTCGTCGCAGTCGCCCGCGACCGACACCTGCCCCGCGGCGAGCGCACACTGCCAGCCGATCTCGGCCGCGCCGTACCCGTCGCCGTCATCGTCGGCGTACGCGAGGATCTGGTCCTGCTCGGTGCAGTCCTCGATCGTGTCCTTGGGGTCGTCCCCCGCGCACGCCACCGCCGCCCCCGCGATCCACCACCAGCGACCGGAGAACCCCACGACTCACCCCCGGAGTCTTGTTGTACCGTGAATCGCGGTCCTCCGGTGCGCGAGACGGAGCGAGATCACGGCGCCGGGTCGTGCCAACCGAGCTCGCGAGTCCAGTCGACGGCCCACGCCTCGGCCCAGCCCCCTTCTCCGCGCATCCGGAGCGCGAGGCGCAGCCGATCGCCGTCCACCTCCGCCACCCACC
>JBEBJW010000721.1:0-4505 GCA_040079715.1 Myxococcota bacterium
CGCGGTATCCCGTCCCCGTGGTCGGGGGAGGGCGGCACCCACGCTGCGGGCCCGAGCGCTGCGGCCCGTCCCTGCCATCCGCCCCAGTCCTGCGGCAGCAGAAGCCGCGTTCGCTGCGCGCCGTCCCTGCCATCCGCCCCGTCCTGCGGCAGCAGAGGCCGTGTCCGCCTCACCGCGTCCCGTACATCCGGTCGCCCGCGTCGCCGAGGCCGGGGACGATGTACCCGTGCTCGTTCAGCCGCTCGTCCACCGCCGCCGTGACGATCGGCACGTCCGGGTGGACCGCGTGGAACGCCGCGATCCCCTCCGGCGCCGCCAGCAGGCACAGGAACCGGATCGACCGCGCCCCGCGCTCCTTCAGCCGGGTCACCGCCGCCGCCGCCGAGCTCCCCGTCGCGAGCATCGGGTCCACCACCAGCACCGGCCGCCGATCGAGGTCCGCCGGGACCTTGAAGTAGTACTCGACCGGCTGGAGCGTCCGCTCGTCGCGGTACAGCCCGACGTGCCCGACCGACGCGCTCGGGATCAAGGTCAGCACCCCGTCGAGCAGCCCGTTGCCCGCCCGCAGCACCGACACCAGCGCCGGCGGCAGCCCGGCGAGCTGCGGCGCGTCCGTCTCCGCCACCGGGGTCCGGATCCGCACCAGCTCGACCGGCAGCTCGCGGGTCAGCTCGTACGCGAGCAGCATCGCGACCTCGGCCAGCAGCCGTCGGAACGTGCCGGAGTCCGTGTCGTGTCGGCGCATCGCGGTCAACTTGTGCTGCACCAGCGGGTGATCGACCACCACGAGCTCTCGCATCCCACACCTCGGTCGGTTCGCGCCCCGACGTATCGCGGACCGCGCCGGGTGCGATAGACCGACCGGATGTCCTCGCTCCCGACCCGTCCAGAGCGCGCGTTCCGGCGCCTGCTGTCGTCCACGATGCGCCTGCCCCGCCCGGTCCTGCGGGTCGTCGCCGGCGCCCCCGACACGAACGACCGCGGGGATCCGCTCGATCCGGACACCCAGCTCCTGCTGCGCCTGACCGCGCTCCGCCCGCTCGACCTCGAGAAGGCGTCGCCCCGGAGCGCCCGCCGGAACCTGATCTCGTCGATCCGGATCGTCGAGGGGCCGGTCCGCCCGGTCGCGCGGGTCGAGCACCACGCGCTCGGAGACGGCGTCGGCGGGTGCCGGGTGTACGTGCCGCCGGGTCCGGGCCCGCACCCGGTGCTGGTGTTCGCCCACGGCGGCGGGTGGGTGATCGGCGATCTGCGGAGCCACGATCGGTGGTGCCGTCGGCTGTGCGTCGACGGCGCGCAGGTCGTGGTCGCGCTCGACTACCCGCTGGCGCCCGAGCACCCGTACCCCGAGGGCCTCCGCGGCGTGGTCGACGGGCTCCGGTGGGTCCGCGCCCACGCCCGGTGGTTCGACGGCGACCCGGCCCGGATCGCGATCGGGGGCGACTCGGCCGGCGGGAACCTGTCCGCCGCCGCCTGCCTCGCGCTGCGCGACGGGGGCGAGCCCCAGCCCGCGTTCCAGCTCCTGGTGTACCCGGCGGGCGATCTGCGGTGCCTGTCCGGCTCGTACCACGCGCTCGGCCACGGGTACCTGCTGACCCAGGAGTCGATCCGGTGGTACCTCCGGCACTACGGGGCGGATCCACTCGACGTGCGGGCGTCGGTCCTGCTCGAGCCGTCGTTCGCGGGGCTCGCGCCGGCGATCGTGGTCACCGCGGGGTTCGATCCGCTCCGGGACGACGGCGAGGCCCTGGTGGCGAAGCTGACCGACGCGGGCGTGCGGGTCGAGCACCTCCCGTTCCCGTCGCTGATCCACGGGTTCGTGAACATGGACGGGGCGCTCCCGGCCGCGGATCGGGCCGCCGCCCGGATCGTCGACCAGGTGCGGGCCTGGTGGGCGGGGGCGTGACGAGGAGCCGCCGTTCGGGGTAAGGGTCCGGTCTGGCGCCACGGAGGTTCGATGCGGGTGGGTAGGCTGGTGATCCTCGCGGCCGCGTGCCTCGGGGCCGGGTGCGACGACGAGCTGTTCGGGATCGCCGACGAGGGCTCCACCACGCCGGGGGCGACCGGGTACGCCGGGGTGAACGAGATCGCGTCCGCCAATTGCCTCGGCTGCCACGGGGCGTCGTCGGCGGCGGGCTCCGGGTTCGGCCTCGACCTCGAGACGGACCTCGCGGGCGCCACGGTCGGGGTGGTCGGCGGGTACGGCGTGCCGCTCGTCACCCCGCAAGACCTCGAGCAGTCGATGCTGTACCTGAAGATCGCCGGCGAGAACCCGGACAACACCGGCGGAGCGATGCCGCCCGGCGCCGCGCTCGGGCTCGGGACGGTCGACGTGGTCGCCGCGTGGATCGAAGACGGGGCGCCCGCGCAATGATCCCCGTGACCACCGTGATCCCGTGGATGCTGGCCGCGTGTGGCGCGAGCCCCGAGACGCCCTCGGCGACGCCCCCCGCGCCGGCCGAGCGCCCGGCGAAGGTCGTCCCGCCGGAGGCCCCGGGCGATCGCGCGGCGGAGGCGGGTCCCGAGCTGGTCGGGCTGTGCGACGCGAGCGGCGCGGCGCGGATCGGGACCTGGCTGGTGGTCGCCGACGACGAGCGGAACGTGCTCCGGACGTTCGACTGGTCCGGGCCGACCCCGACCGCCGCCCCCGGCCCTCCGATCGATCTCACGGTGCTGTCCGAG
Organism: Myxococcota bacterium; assembly: GCA_040079715.1. GTDB lineage: Bacteria > Myxococcota_A > UBA796 > UBA796 > JACKER01. Next base: position 2,683 of record JBEBJW010000721.1, read on the forward strand.
AAGTTCGGCAAGAAGGAGGCCGATCTCGAGGGGATCGCGGTCACGGCCGACGGGCTGGTGTGGTTCACCGGCTCGCACGACACCGGCAAGGACACCGAGCGCAAGGAGTCGCGCCAGCGGGTGTTCGCGCTGAAGATCGACCCGGCGTCGGGGACCCCGGTCGCGACCCTCGCCGCCGGGCCGAGCGCCGACCTGATCGAGAAGGGCCAGAACCACACCCAGCTCCAGGGGATCGTCGAGAACACCGTCGGCAAGACGAGCAAGGATCCCGGCGGGCTGTCGATCGAGGGGCTGGCCGCGGGTCCGGCGGGGTCGCTGCTGTTCGGGTTCCGCACGCCGATCCACGCGAGCAAGGCGATGATCCAGCGCCTCGACAACCCCGGGCCGTTCGCGGGCGGGGCCGAGCCGGAGCTGACCGGCCCGCGGTGGCTCGACCTGAAGGGCAGGGGGATCCGGTCGCTCGAGGCCGAGGGCGAGCCAGGCAGCGGCAGCTTCCTGATCGTGGCCGGTCCGGCGGGCGACGGCGGGTCCGACTTCGCGCTGTACCGGTGGCGCGGGTTCGACGACGGCACGGCACCCGAGCGGCTGCCGGTCACGTTCGGCGACCTCAAGCCGGAGGCGCTGTTCGCGGCGAGCGGGGCGTGGTGGGTCCTGTCGGACGACGGGACCCGGAAGGTCGGCGGGACCGAGTGCAAGGATCTCGAAGAGGGCGCGCGGAAGACCCGGTCGGCGAAGCTCGCGCTGTGATCCCGTGGTGATCGGGCTCGGCGGCGGCCACTCCCCGAACAGTCAGTGGGAGGGTCTCAGCGCGCGAGCCACACTGCGAGGACCGCGCCGACCGCGCCCAGCGTGAGCACGAGCGCGATCCCGACCATCACCAGCCGGCGGATCAGGGACAGCGTCTTGCGGAACACCCACCACCCGACGACCAGACCGATGAACACCATCGCCACGAACAGGCCGAGCCCCACCCCGATCGCCGGATCCATCGCTCCTCCGCCTGTCGCCCGCGTAACCCGGTCCGATCCCGCTCGACCGCTCGGGGCTGGCCCCCGGCGTCGGTCCCGTGGACCCGGCCGGCCGGAGACCCCGTGAACCGCGAAACCCTCCGTCGCCTCGCGACCCTCGCCCGCCCCGAGGCCCAACTGCTCGTGTTCGCGACCGTCGCGCTCGCGATCGCGTCCGGCACCACGCTGCTGGTCCCGCTGGTGGTCCAGCAGATGGTCGACGCGCTGAGCGGGGTGGACACCTCGCTGCCGTTCGACGCCCTCGCCGGGGCGCTGTTCGGGATCGCGTTCGTCGCGTCGGTGTTCGCGATGATCCGGTCGTGGCTGTTCACCCTCGCGTCCGAGCGGGTGGTGGCCCGCCTGCGGACCGACCTGTACCGGGCGGTGATGGCGCAGGACGTGTCGTTCTTCGACCAGACGCGGACCGGCGAGCTCACGAGCCGCCTCGCGAGCGACACCACCGTCCTGCAGAACACCGTGACCGTCAACGTGTCGATGGCGATCCGGTACGGGTTCGGCGCGCTCGGCGGCGCGGCGATGCTGCTGTACAAGAGCCCGGCGCTGACGGCGCTCGCGCTGTCGGTCGTCCCGGTCGCCGCGATCGGGGCGGCGGTGTACGGCCGGATGGTCCGCCGGGTGTCGACCGACGTCCAGGACGCGCTCGCCCGCAGCTCGGAGATCGCCGAGGAGTCGATCGGCGGGCTGCGCACCGTGCGGTCGTTCGCCCGCGAGGCCACCGAGGTCGACCGGTACTCGGCGTCGGTCACGTCCGGGTACGACCTCGCGGCCCGGCGCGCCTGGCTGATCGGCCTGTTC
>JBEBJW010000722.1:0-4493 GCA_040079715.1 Myxococcota bacterium
CGGCACACCGGCCGGGAGGGTGGGCGCCCCGCAGCCCCCGACCGCGATCCACATCCCACACCATCGACCCACGGCCCCTCCCGGAGCCCGACAGTCTACCCGCGTAACGGCGCGCAACAGCGGACCCGGGGTCGACCGGGTACGACCTCGACATGCGGGATGCGCGACGGACGACGATCGGGGCGGGATTCGCGGCGGTTCTTGCGGCGCTCGGGTGCGCGGGCGGTCCCCTGGTGGGCGTGCTCGGGCCACCGCGGATCACGGCGTTCGAGGTGATCACCACCCCGTGCGGCGACTGGACCGCGGCGGTGTCGGTGGCGGAGGTGCGCGGCGAGGACGTGGTGCTGCGGCGCGACGGGGTCGAGCTCGAGCGGTGGGACGACGTGTGGGGCACCCGGTCCTGGGCCGTGGACGGGGAGCGGCTCGGCGACAGCGCGACGTTCGAGGTGGCGATCGGCGAGCAGGTCCACGAGACGCGGCCGGCCGCGTTCGAGCCGCCGAGGTTGATCGCCGAGATCCGTCCGTCGACTGTGATCGCAGCCCCGGGCGGCCCGCTCCGGTTCGACCTGTGGGTCGACGCGTTGTGCCCGGTGCCGGACCTCGAGTGGCGGGCGCGGACCGAGGAGTGGACGGGATCCGGGCCGATCACCGGCGCGGTGACCGCGATCGAGGCGCCGCCGCACGCCGACGGGCAGCACCTGCTCCAGCTCGACGTGGTCGACGCGCACCGACCGCTCGGCGACGCCGAGGCCACCGTGATCGTCGGCCCGGCGGACGCGCTCGACGGCGATCGCGACGGGTATCCGGCCAGCGCCGACTGCGACGACCGCGACCCAGGGGTCCACCCGGACGGGCTCGAGCGCCCCGAGCCGAACGGGGTCGACGACGACTGCGACGGGACGGTCGACGAGGGCACCGTGGCGTACGACGACGACGGCGACGGGCTGTCCGAGCGGGCCGGCGACTGCGATGACCGCGACGCCCAGATCGCGCCGGGCGCCCCCGAGCGCCCCGACTGCCGCGACAACGACTGCGACGGGCAGGTCGACGACGGCGTCACGTTGCCGATCCGCGACGACGGGTACGAGCAGCCCGACGGCGCCGCGTACTCGTTCGAGGCCACCCGCCGCCGGTTCGACGCGACGCTCGACCTCGTGTCGCGGGATCGCCAGGATCGCGAGGCGGTGCGGTTCTGGAGCGACGACGGCGACTGGGACAGCTGGGGGATCGACGTGATCGCCGACCGGCTGCCGGCCGACTCCGCGTACGACGTGGAGATCCGGCGGGTGGACGGCCCGGTGCTCTCCAACGGGCAGCTCCACGCGGACGGCGAGGCGGTGTCGCTCCGCGGTCGGTCGGGCAGCGACGACAGCAGCGAATACGAGGTCGTCGTCCGTCCGGCGCGGCTGTACGCGAAGTGGTGTCCGGTGGTGATCTCGATCACCTCGCGCTGATGTGCGACGATTCGACCGATGATGCGAATCCACGGTCCAGAGCTGGCGCTGATCGCCGGCGCGGTATGCGTCGCGGCGGTCGCGGCCGCGGTGGTGGCGGCGGCGCTGGTCGTCGCGGTGGTGGTGGTGCGCCGCCGACGGGCGGGATCGCCGGTCGCGCGCGAGGACGCGCTGCGCGAGCTCGGGTACACCCAGGTCGACGCGAAGACCTGGACCCGCCCGGTGCCGAGCACCGCGGTCGTGTTCACCGACGGCGCCGGGTTCACCTGGACCGTCCGGTTGCCCCGGTACAACACGCTGACGCTGCAGGTCGAGGAGCGCGACGGGGGCACCGCGACGGTGATCGGCGCGCCGTTCCCCACCGGCAACCCGAAGGTCGACGAGCGGTTCGCCGTGTCGTCGGAGCGGGCCGCCCAGGCCCTGGCGCTCGCCACGCACTGGAAGGTCGTGGCGGCGATGACCGCGATGCCGTGGCTGTCGCTGCGGCTGCGGGCGGACGAGCTCGTGCTGGCGGACCCCCAGAAGCGCGGCCTCGGCAAGCCGGCGAATCCGGTGGCGGCGCTCGCGGCCGAGAAGGAGCTCCACCTCGCGGTCGCGGTGCTGGTCACCGCGGTGATCGACAGCCTGTACTCGAAGCAGACCGGCACGTTGATGCCCGAGCACCGCTGACCCGTCCGGGCTAAGGTCGCGGGGCGGAGGGTCGGAAAATGAATGGCGGTTCACGCGTCGCAGAGGTGCTGAAGGCGCACGGCGTGCCGTTCCTGTTCACCCTGGTCGGCGGGCACATCTCGCCGATCCTCGTCGCCGCGAAGGCGAAGGGGATCCGGGTCGTGGACGTGCGGCACGAGGTGAACGCGGTGTTCGCCGCCGACGCGGTCGCGCGGCTGACCGGGATCCCCGGGGTCGCGGCGGTCACCGCGGGTCCGGGCGTCACGAACGCGATCACCGCGATCAAGAACGCCCAGCTCGCGCAGTCGCCGGTGGTGCTGCTCGGCGGGGCCACCGCCACCCTGCTCCGCGGGCGGGGCTCGCTCCAGGACATCGACCAGGTCGCGCTGATCAAGCCGCACGTCAAGTGGCTCGCGCGCCCGGACCGGATGAGCCAGGTGGTGCCGGCGCTCGAGCGGGCGTTCCACGAGGCGCAGGACGGCGTTCCGGGCCCGGTGTTCGTCGAGCTGGCGATCGATCTGCTGTACGACGAGTCGATCGTCCGCGAGTGGACCAAGGCGAAGACCGACAAGCCCAACCCCACGTGGGTCGATCGCGCGCAGTCGACGTACATCCGGGGTCATCTCCGGTACGTGTTCGGTCGGGGCGGCGAGCCGTCGTTCCACGCGCCGCGCCCGATCGATCTGCGGACCGCGGCCGAGCGCGATCTCGCGAAGGCGGCGGCGCTGCTCCAGGGCGCCGAGCGGCCGGTGATGGTGATCGGGTCCCAGGCGACCCTCCACCCGACCCGGATCGACGAGCTGGTGGCCGCGATCGACAAGCTCGGGATCCCGGTCTACCTGTCCGGGATGGCCCGCGGGCTGCTCGGCGCAGGCCACCCGTTGCAGCTCCGGCACAAGCGGCGCGAGGCGCTGAAGCGGGCGGACGTGGTGGTGCTGGCGGGGGTCCCGAACGACTTCCGGCTCGACTACGGCGCGCACGTCAGCCGGTGCAAGGTCGTCGGGATCAACCTGTCGAACCACGACCTGACCGCGAACCGGGGTCCGGACGTGGGGCTGCTCGCCGATCCGCACCACACGCTGGTCGCGCTGTCGCGGCGGCTCACCCCGGTCGCGCGGGACGCCTGGCTCCGGGAGCTGAAGGAGCGGGACGCCGGGCGGGAGTCCGAGATCGACGGGATGGCGTCGGCGGCGCCGGACGGCGGGCTCAACCCGCTCGCGTTCTGCCGGGCGCTCGACCGGAAGCTCGCGCCGGACTCGGTGCTGGTCGGCGACGGCGGGGACTTCGTCGCGACCGCGGCGTACACCGTGTCGCCGCGCGGGCCGCTGTCGTGGCTCGATCCCGGGGTGTTCGGCACGCTCGGGGTCGGTGCGGGGTTCGCGCTCGGGGCGAAGCTCGTCCGGCCGGACGCCGACGTGTGGCTGCTGTGGGGCGACGGCGCCGCCGGGTTCTCGCTGATCGAGACCGACACGTTCGTCCGCCACGGGGTCCCGGTGATCTCGGTCATCGGCAACGACGCCGGCTGGACGCAGATCCTGCGCGATCAGGAGCCGGTGCTCCACGACGACGTGGCGTGCCGCCTCGCGTACACCGACTACCACGTGATCGCCGAGGGTTGCGGGGGCAAGGGGCTGAAGGTCGACCGGCAGGACGCGGTGGACGCGGCGTTCGACGAAGCGGTCGCCACCTCGCGCGCCGGCACCCCGGTGACGATCAACGCGATCCTCGGCAAGACCGACTTCCGGAAGGGCTCGATCTCGATGTGATCCCGCCTACCGGGCCGAGCGGCGGGCGTGATACCGTTCGGTCATGCCGAGCCTGCTGGTGTTCTCCGACTACATCTGACCGTGGTGCTATGTCGGTACGGTCCGTACCGAGCGCCTGGTCAGAGAATTCGCCCTCGAGATGCGCGTCGTCGCGTTCCCGCTCCACCCGGGGCTCGGGCCCGCCGGGGTGCCGCTGACCCAGCTCCTGCGCGGGGTCGACCTCGGTCCGGCCCACGCCCGGCTGAAGGCGATCGGCGACGGGGAGGGGCTGGCGTTCGTGCCGTCGACCACCGCGTGGGACTCTCGGCTCGCCCAGGAGCTCGCCGCGTGGGCCGGGGAGCACCACGCCGCGCTCCGCACCGCTGTCGACGCCGCGCTGTTCCGGGCGGTGTTCGTCGAGGGGCGGAACATCGGGGACGTCGAGGTGCTGGTCGCGATCGCGTCCGAGGTCGGGCTCCCGGCCGACGCGGCGCGGACCGTGGTGACCGACCGGACCCACCGGGCGGCGGTCGATCGCGACTGGGCGTTCGCCCGGCAGGTCGGGGTCACCGGCGTGCCGACGTACGCGATCGACGGCCGCGGGGTCGTCGGCGCGCAGCCGTAC
>JBEBJW010000723.1:0-4490 GCA_040079715.1 Myxococcota bacterium
CCACCCGCCGGTCGGTCCTCGCCGGCGCGCTCGCGTCCGCCGGGGTCGTCGGCGTCGGCGGCCGTGGAATGGTGGCGCGCGCCGCCCCGCCCCCGGTCCGGAACCTGGTCGTGGTGTTCGCGTACGGCGGGTGGGACGCCACGTTCGGGATCGGCCCGGTCGAGGACCCCCAGTCGCCGTTGCCGCCGGGGAAGATCCGCCGGTTCGGCGAGATCGACGGGTACGTCGCGGACGACTACCCGGCGTTCGGTCGGTTCCTCGAGGCGTGGGGGCCGCAGGCGCACGTGGTCCGCGGGCTGTCGGTCCGCAGCGTGTCGCACTTCGCGGCCGCCCGGCGGGCGGTCACCGGGTCGCCGGATCCGTCGCGGCCCGACGTGGCGGCGATCACCGGGGTCGAGCGCGGCGGCGACCGGCCCGTGCCGTACCTCGTGCTCGGGCCGCACGCGCTGACCGGCACGCTCGGGGCGCACGCCTGCGCGGTCGGGCTGACCAACCAGATCAACGATCTCACCCTCGACCGCCCGTTCGACGACGCGGATCAGGCCGCGATCGACGCGTTCCTCGCCGGGTCGGACGCCGATCGGCTCGGCCGGACCTGGGGGGCGGCGGCGCAGACCCGGCTCGGGGAGCTCGCCCTGTCGCGCGAGCGGGCGCGGGCGCTGATCGGGCGCCAGCTCGGGGTGTCGGGGACCGAGGCCACCCTGACCGACAACGTCGCGCTGGCGGTCGAGGCGCTCGGCGAGGGGTTCACCCGCGCGGTCGAGCTCGACGCGAACCTCGCGTTCGACACGCACTTCTCGTACGTCGAGCAGGCGCCGTACCTCGACGCGCTGTTCGTCGGGGTCACCGATCTCGTCACCCGCCTGTCGACCACCCCGTCGCCGGACGGCGCCGGCCGGGTGCTGCTCGACGACACGGTGGTGCTGGTGGTGTCGGAGTTCACCCGGACCCCGCGGCTGAACCTGATGGGCGGGACGGACCACTGGCCGTGGGCGCAGCTGATGGTGATCGGGTCGGGGATCCGCGGCGGAGCGGTGTCCGGCGCGGTCGACACCGAGCTCGCGGGCGTCCCGACCGATCTGGCGACCGGCGCGCCGACCGACGCGGGCAGCACGCTCAGGGTCGAGAACTTCCTCGCCGGCCTGCTCGGCCACCTCGGGGTCGACGCGGGCGCGTGGCTCGTCGACGAGCCGCTGGTCTCGCCGTTCGCCGGGTGATCGGCGACGGCGGGTCGGGGTGGTACCATCTGGACGGCGGAGGCGGCGTGGTTCGGTGGATCGCGGTGCTGTGGGTCGCTGTGCGCTGGGTCGCTGTGCTGGGGGCGGCGGTCGGGTGCGTGGTCGAGCCCGGAGACGGGCCCGGGCGGCGGCTCGCGCGGGACCACGCCGACGCAGACGCAGACGCGGACGGTCTCAGCCGGTTCGGGTTCCCGGTGGCCGAGCGCACGCGGATCTCGACCCGGATCGGGGTCGACCACGACCGGGCGGATCACGGCGCGGAGGGGCTCGCCGGCACCGTCGACTGCACCGACTACCAGGGTCGCCCGTTCCCGCACTGCTACGACGAGCACCACGGCACCGACTTCATCCTCGCCGGCGGGTTCCCGTCGATGGACGCGGGCTCGCCCGAGGTCCACGCGGCGTTCGGCGGGGTCGTGGTCGAGGCGATCGACGGCAACTACGACCGGTGCCACGACTCGTTCGACGGGGTGACCTGCGACGGGTTCCCGATCGAGGCGAACGCCGTCGTGGTCGAGCACCCGGACGGACTGCGGTCGATGTACTGGCACCTCCAGAACGGCAGCGTCGCGGTCGCGGTCGGTGACGAGGTCGCGTGCGGCGACGTGCTCGGCCGGATCGGCAGCAGCGGCAACTCGTCGTTCCCGCACCTCCACTTCCAGGTCGAGGGCGCCGACGGGTGGATCGACCCGTACGCGGGGCCGTTCTCGCAGCCGGAGTCGCTGTGGGCCGACCAGGGCGAGGACGCCGCGCTGCCGGAGGCGGGGTGCACGGGCGGTTGACGCTCGGGTGGGTCGCGCTCCTGGCGCTCCTCGGCGGGTGCGCGCCGGCGCTCGGCCGGGCGCGGGTGTCGTTCGGCGAGCCCGTGCCGGTCGCGCTGGTCCAGCCGTCGACCGACACCGCCCGGTGGTACCTGCCGATGGACACGACCACGGTGGGCCCGGTCGTGTGGTTCGTCGACACCGGCTACACCTACTCGACCTGCGACGACGATCTGGTCGACGCGCTCGGCCTGCGGACCCGCGGGACGGTCCGGGTCCGGGGGGAGCTCGGTCGGGCCCGGGCGACCAAGGCGCGCCTCCCGGCGTTCGAGCTCGGCGGGCACCGGGTCGGGTCGCTGGTGTGCCAGGTCCGCGACCTCGCGACCACCTCGTCGCTCGACGACCCGGACGAGGTGCCGATCGCCGGCGTGATCGGGATGGACGTGCTGCGGGCGTTCCGGGTGGTGTTCGACCCGGCGGACGGGGCGCTCCACCTCGACGATCCGGCGCGCGCGGCCCCGCTGGTCGGCCCGGGGGTCACCCGGCTGCGCCGATCGGGCGTCCACGGCCTGCGGACGCGGCTCGAGGTCCGGATCGGGCGGCGGGTGGCGTGGCCGATCCTCGACACCGGCGCGGGGGCCACCTACCTCGACGGCGCGGCCCTCGGGCTCGAGCCGTCGTCGACCCTCGACAACGTGGTGGTGCGCGGGACCGGCGCCGTCGGCCACCAGGTGCGGCGGATGATCGCGTACGAGGTCGACGCGGTGCGGGTCGGCGGCCAGAAGGCCGGGGCGGCGACGGTGATCGACCGGGACCGCGGGTGGTGGGCGCCGGGGCTGCTCGGGCTCGATCTGCTCGGCCGGTTTCACCAGGAGTACGACTTCGCCCGCGGGCGGGCCCGGCTGACCCCGGTGGCGCCGTCGCCGGTGCCGCAGTTCTCGGCATACTGGCCGCCGGACGGGGGGCCCCCGGCGCGCCTGCTCGACGAGCCGCCGGACGCGTGGACCGACCCGGACTGACCACCCGGACGGGCCCACCCGCGCGACGGTGCGGCGAACGCCGACCTCAGCGTCCGGGCGGGGGCGTGGCGAACAGCCAGTCCATCGCCAGCCGGACCCGCCGCGGCAGCAGCCTCCGGGTCGGGTAGACCACGAACAGATCGACGCCCGCGGGCTCGCCCAGGCCCGTCTCCAGCGGGACCAGCGTCGGATCGTCCAGCGGGACCGCCTCCTTCGGGACGAGCACCATCCCGAGGCCGCGGCGGGCCACGTCCACCGCCGCCCGGGGGTCGTTCACCGCGAACCGCACCCCGGGGCGGAGCTCCCGCACGCCGCCGTCGGCGTCGACGAACCGCCAGGTCACCTCGGCGTGCAGGGCGACGCACGGCCCGCGCTCGATCGCCGCCCGGTCGACCCGCACCCCGCCGAGCACCTCCTCGGCGAACCCGCGCGCCGCGTACAGCCCCAGCGCCCCGCGCCACAGCAGCCGGGCGACGAAGTCCGGGCTCGACGCGCCGCCGATCCGGATCGCGAAGTCGTATCCGCCGGCCAGCAGGTCGGCTGGAGCTCGACCGTGACCCGCGGGTGGGCGACCGCGAACGCCGCGAGTGCGGTCGCCACCCAGGTCGCGCCGGTGTACGCCGGGGCGGTGACCCGGACCGGACCCGACGGGATCGCGGTCCGATCCGTCAGGTCGGACAGCGCGGCGGACGCGGCGTCGAGGGGGTCGGCGGCGGCGGCGAGCAGCTGGCGGCCCTCCTCGGTGACGGCGACCCTCCGCGACGTCCGGCGCAGGAGCTGCACCCCGAGGGCCTCCTCGAGCCGGGCCACCGCGCGGCTCACCCCCGAGGTGGAGGCGCCGGTCCGCCGCGCCGCTCGGACGAAGCTGCCCTCGCGGGCGACCGCGACGAACACGGCCAGATCGTCCAACGTCCCGCCAGTGGGATGATTCGTCCCGCTCACGCGCAATGCCCCCGGTTCCGGGACGGTCATACCAGACCTGCACCCCGCGCGCCTCGCCCCGAGGCGTCCGGGAACCGAGGAGGACGATCGTGGAGCAGACCCACAACAAGGCGGCGGTGCAGCGGTTCAACCGGGAGGTGATCGAGCGGGGGGACGCCGCGGCGTTCCGGGCGCTGGTCGCGGAGACGTTCGTGAACCGGAGCGCACCGCCCGGGTCCGACGGCCGGGACGGGATGTGGGCGTTCTTCGCGAGCCTGCGCCCGGCGCTGACCGACCTGCGGGTGGAGGTCCACGACCTCGTCGCCGAGGGCGACCGCGTCGCCACCCGCAAGACGATCCGGGGCCGGCACACCGGCGCGCTGTTCGGGGTCCCGGCGACCCAGGAGGAGGTCGCGATCGAGGTGATCGACCTGGTCCGCCTCGAGGGCGGGCAGTACGTCGAGCACTGGGGCCAGACGGACCTCCCGGCGGTCCTCGGGCGGCTCGCGGCCCGCTGACGGCCGCGCAGCACCCGCGCCTGCGGCTCGTGC
>JBEBJW010000724.1:0-4483 GCA_040079715.1 Myxococcota bacterium
GCGGGGCTGGCCGGCGCCGACGGTCCGGTCCTGGTGGTCGCGACCGCCGACGACAGCGCCGACGCCGGGCCGGTGCCGTGGTCGGGCGAGGTGCTGCCGCTCGGTCCCCTCGGGGCCGCCGACGGGTTCGCGCTGATCGCCGGGCTGGTCCCGCTCGACGGCGAGCTCGCCGGGCGGCTGGTCGAGCAGGCCGCCGGCAACCCGCGGTACGTGGTGGAGCTGCTCACCGACTGGGTCCAGCGCGGGATGCTCACCGCGTCGACCGCGCCGGTGTTCGGGTGGTGCGGGCCGCGGGGGGCCGCGCTGCCCCCGTCGTGGACCCACTCGCTCGGGGAGCGCCTCGCCGCGGTGACCAGCGAGCTCGGTCCCGACGGCGTCCAGGGCCTCGAGCTGCTCGCGATCCTCGGGATGGGCGCGACCGCCGAGGTGTACGCCGCGGCGGTGGTCGAGGCCGAGCTGGCCGACACCGACGCGATCGACCGGCTGTGCGACCGCCGCCTCGCGGTCCGGTCCGCCGACGGGATCCGGTTCACCCACCCCGCCGTCCGCGACGCGCTCGTCGCCCGCGCGGTCGCCGCCGGCCACGCGCCCGCGCTCCGCCTGGCCGCCGCCCGGGCCGTCGACCGGGTGGACCCCCTCGCCGCCGCGATCCTCCGCGCCGACGCCGACGACGTCGACGCCCTGCCCGGCCTGCTCCGGGCGATCCACGCCGCCCAGCGGCTCGGGGAGCGGGCCCGTCCGGCGCGCGGGTTCGCGAGCTACGTCGCCCTGCTCGACCGGCAGGCGGTCCCCGAGACCCACCGGACGCGGGTCCACGCCGCCGCGTTCCGGGTGACGCTCGGGCTGCTCGGGCTCGAGCCCGGGGTCGACGCGCTGGCCGACCGGGCGGTGGCGCTGGCCGAGGCGTGCGGGGCGCCGGACGGGGTGGTCGAGGCGCTGGTGGCGCGGATCCGGGTCCACCGGAGCCGCGGGCGGTACGCCGAGCTGTGCGCGGACGTCGACCGGTGCCGGCTCGTGGCCGAGCTGCTCGGGGACCGCCGGTCGATCGCCGAGGTGGTGCTCGCGCGGTCGAACGCCGCGATCCGGTTCGGCCGGTTCGACGAGGCGCTCGCGGGGTTCGCCGAGGCGCGGGCCGGGTTCGAGGCGCTCGGCGACACCTACCTCGTGGCGTCGACCTGGCTGGCGGAGGGCGCGGGCCACGGCAACGCCGGCGACGCGCGGGCGGCGGAGGCGGCGCTCCGGCGGGCGGCGGCGGCGTTCGCGGCCTGCGGCTCGGCGTGGGGCACCGGGATGGCGACGGCGGACCTCGGCAGCGCGACCGCGGCCCTCGGGCGGCGGGACGAGGCGCGGCCGCTGTTCGAGCGGGCGCTCGCGACGTTCGAGGCGATCGGTCACCCGGACGCCGCGTTCGCCCGGCTCGGCCTCGCCCAGCTCGACCACGCCGACGGGATCCACGACCGGGCGCGGCTCGGGTTCGACCGGGTGATCGACCAGTGGACCGGCCGCGCGATCCAGGCGGTGGTCCGGGCGTATCGGCTGCCGTGCCTCGCGGCCCTCGCCGAGTGGGGCCCGTTCGACGTGGAGCTCCCCGCGCTGGCGGCCGAGCTCGCGCGGACCGGGATCCGCGACGCGCTCGTCCCGACCTCCCTGATCGAGGCGGGCGACCGCGCGGCGCGGGCCGGCCAGGTGGCACGGGCCGAGGCGGCGTACGGGGTGGCGGCGGCGATCACCGCGGTCGCGTCGCGGGGCGGTCGGGCCTGAGCCAGGGTTCGACGCGGAACGTTCGGATCGCCCTGCACCGGTCGACCCGGCTCGTTACGCACCGCCAGAGGTGTGCACATGGCGATCGACATCGGGATCCCGGAGAAGAGTCGCGGGAAGGTCGCGGACGGACTGTCGCGGTTCCTCGCCGACACCTACACGCTGTACCTGAAGACGCACTACTTCCACTGGAACGTCACCGGGCCGCAGTTCAACGATCTGCACGCGATGTTCATGGTCCAGTACACCGAGCTGTGGACCGCGGTGGACCTCGTCGCCGAGCGGATCCGGTCCCTCGGGTCGCCCGCCCCCGGCAGCTACAAGGAGTTCGCCCGACTGACCCGGATCGCCGAGGCAGACGGCGTGCCGAAGGCGCTCGACATGGTCCGCGAGCTGGTCGAGGGCCACGAGACCGCGTGCCGCACCGCCCGCGAGGTGTTCCCGATCGCGGAGAAGGCGAACGATCAGGTGACGATCGATCTCCTCACCCAGCGGCTCCAGGTCCACGAGAAGACCGCCTGGATGTTGCGCAGCCTGCTCGAGTAGCGCGCGAACGGCACCGGATCGGCCGCCGGTCGTCACCGAGCGCCCCGAGACGGTCACCGGCGCGGCTTACGTCCGGCCGATGCCGCGTCCGGTGGTCGTCGCAGCGCTGGTGGGGTCCGGTCCCGAGCTCGAGCTCCACCTCGGCCGCGACGGCGCGATCGACGGACGCCCCGCGGCGGCCGGCACCGCGATCCCGGTCCGCCCGGGGTCGCGGATCGAGGTGGCCGGGTTCCAGCTCCTGGTCGTGGCCGGGCCGGGCGACGCCCCCCTGCCGGTCGCGCTGACGCTGACCGCCGACCGGCTGGTCGCGGCGCTGGCGGACGGCGGGACGATCGAGGTCCGGCTGTCCGAGCTGCGGTCGCGCCTGCTCCGGGCCCTGGTGGCGGCCGGTCCGGGTGTGCCGGTCGACGACGAGGCGCTGATCGAGGCGGTGTGGCCCGACGCGCACGTCCGGACCCGGCTCGACGTGAACCAGCTCGTCCACCGCACCCGCCGCCACCTCGATCGGGCCGGCCTGGCGGGCGCGCGGATGCTCCTGCGCAACCCGGCCGGCGGCTCGACCACCCTCCAGCTCGTGTCATCGGGGTGTCATCGGCGCGGCGGGCCGGACCTCCCATAATCGCCGGTGGGTCGCGACGACGTCACTGCGTCGTCGCCGCTCGACGGAGGCGGATTGGGGGAGACCACCACACACCACGGCCCGCGCAGCGAGGTCCGGATCGGGCGGTACGTCGTCGAGGCGAAGCTCGGCGAGGGCGGGATGGCCGAGACCTGGCTCTGTCGGCTGACCGGCGCCAAGGGGTTCAGCCGGCGGGTGGTGATCAAGACGCTGAAGCCCGAGTGCGTCCACCCCGAGTACCAGACGATGTTCGCCGACGAAGCGCGGGTCGGCGCCCGGCTCGACCACCCGAACATCGCGCGGGTGCTCGAGTTCGGCGAGTCCCGGGGCGTGCCGTTCCTGGTCCAGGAGTACGTCGAAGGCCCGAGCGTGTACCAGATCCTGCACCAACAGCGGGTGCGGCGGGCGTTCGATCTCCGTCTCGGATGTCGGATCGTCCACGATGTCGCCGTGGGGCTCGACTACGCCCACCACGCGCAGGACGAGGACGGCCGGCCGATGCACGTGGTCCACCGCGACGTGTCGCCGTCGAACGTGCTGGTGTCGCACGACGGGCGGGTCAAGCTGATCGACTTCGGCGTCGCGCTGTTCGAGAACCGGGAGACCCGGACCCAGGCCGGGGTGCTGAAGGGCAAGTTCCGGTACATGGCGCCCGAGATCCTGCTCCGGGACGACGTCTCCCACCAGTCGGACCTGTATTCGCTCGGGATCATCCTGTACGGACTGTGCGTGGGCGAGCCCGCGTGGGCCGGATCCGACGAGATCGCCGACCGGCTGGCCGGCAAGGTCCAGCGGCCCCGGGCCCGCCGGCCCGACCTGTCGCCCGAGCTCGACCGGATCGTGATGACCTGCCTCGAGCTCGACCCGAAGAAGCGGTACCCGAGCGGGGCGGCCCTCGCCGCGGATCTCGCCCACTGGCTGACCGCGAACGGGGGCCCGGTCGCCGACGCGTACGTCGCCGAGGAGATCCGGCAGCTGTTCCCGGACGGCGCGGCCGATTGGCGCGTCAGCTACGATCGCACCGCGCTGACCTCGCTGACGATCCGGCACGCGCGCCCGGCGGTCCCGTGGAAGTGGATCGCGGCCGGATCGACCGCGGTGCTCGCGGTGTCGTTCGCCGGCGTCCTCGGCGCGACCGGCGCGGTGTGGCTGCTGGTGACCCGGACCGCGCCCGCCCCTGCGCAGGCCGTGGTGGCGCCGATCGAGGCTCCGCCGACCGCCGCGCTCGCCCCGGAATCGGATCCGAGGGCCGCCGCGGCGATGCTGCTCGACTCCGCCGAGGTCGCGCTCGCGAACCACGACGCGGCCGAGGCGAGCAGCCGGCTGCGGGCGGCGAGCGGCCTCGCGTTGACCGATCCGGCGCTGCTCGCCCGCCGGGAGCGGCTCCTCACCCGGGTCCAGGTCGACGCCGGGGTCGAGACGACCCGCAGGCTGATCGCGGTCGACCCCGCGGCGGCGCTCGAGCGGGCGATGGAGCTCGACGGGCGGTACCCGGGCGAGCCGGCGGTGTCGGCGCTGCTGGTCGACGCCCGCGAGGGGGTCACCCGGGCCCGCGCC
>JBEBJW010000725.1:0-4478 GCA_040079715.1 Myxococcota bacterium
GCAGCGTCGACTACCCGGTCAAGGCCGAGCCGGGCGCGTCGGTGCTGCTCGAGGTCGCCGGCAAGAAGTTCGGGCCGGCGGTCGCTGGCGCGGACGGTAAGGTCAAGGTCGCGATCGAGGTCCCGCCCGGGGTCCAGCGGGCCACCCGGGTGTCGATCGTGAACGGCGCCGAGAAGCGGGAGGACCTCGACCTGAAGATCCCGGAGACCCGCCGGATCCAGCTCGTGCCTCTCCCGGAGGTCCTGCCGGCCGATCCGGACCGGGTCGTGCCGCTGCGGGTGGTGGTGGTCGACCCGACGGGCGAGCCGGACGACGGCGCGACGCCGGTGTTCACCCCGTCCGCCGGGACCCTCGGCCAGGTCGTCAATCGAGGCGGCGGCGTGTACGAGGCCGGGTGGCGGCTGCCGGCGGAGCCCGGGCCTGCGACGGTCGCGGTCACGCTCGGCGGCGCGTCGGCCGAGCTCCAGCAGGACACCGCGGCGGTCACGCTGGTCGCCCGGCGGCCGGCGGCGGTGGCGCTGACCCCGTCGGCCGCCGAGATCGGGCCGGACACCCAGACGATCGACGTGGTGGCCAAGGTCACCGACGCGACCGGCGCCGGGTTGGCCGGGCTGCCGCTGGTGGTCGGGGTGACCGGCGCGGCGAAGACCGGCGACGTCGTCGACCTCGGGACCGGCGAGTACAAGATCACCCTCGACCCGGACGACGCAGGGTCGACCGATCTGCACGTCGCGGTGGCCGGTCCGCCGACCGCGAATCCGGTGGCGGCGGTGACGGTGGTGCCGTCGGCCGGGCGGGTGGCGAACGACGGGAGCTCGGCGCTCGAGGTGGTGGTCGCGGCGACCGACGCGGTCGGGGTGCCGGTCCACGGCGCGACGGTGGTGGTCGATCTGGTCGCCGGCGACGGCAAGTTTGCCCCGCACGACCACTCGGGGCTGGTCACCTCGACCACCGTGGCGACCGGCGACGACGGCACCGGGCGGACCACCTACACCGCCGGCACCGCCGCAGGCATCGTCGGCGTGCGGGCGAGTTCGGGGGCGGCGATCGCGGTCGGGTCGATCCTCCAGGTGCCGGCGGGGGTCGCCGCAGTGGCGATGCCGGTCGCCGGCACGGCAGACGCGACGGCGCTGGCGAAGGGGTGGGCCGCGTCGACGCCGTCGCTCGCGATCCCCCGGGCTGGGGCGGGCGCGGTCGTGGCCGCCGCGCCGACGTCCGACACGCCGTGGAGCGCGCCGGTGCCGGCGGCCCTGGGCCCGTCGATCCGCCTCGTCACCGATGTCCCGGTCGCGAAGCCGGGCTCGACCGTGACGCTGACCGCGACGGCCCTCGACGCGAGCGGCGCGTCGATCGTCGGGACCACGCCGGAGCTCGTGGTGACCGGGGCGTCGGTCGGGGCGCCGACGGTGAACCCGGACGGCTCGTCCACCGTGACGCTCGCGGTGCCGGCGAGCGCCGTCGGCGACGTGCAGATCGTCGCGAAGGCCGGGGAGGTCACCCAGACCCTGTCGATCCCGGTCGAGGTCCCGGAGGCCGATCCGTGGTCCGGCGCCGTCGTCGACACCGCGGTCCCGGCCGAGGCGGCGACGCCCTCGGAGCCGGTCGCGCCGAAGCCGCCGTCCACCCCGTCGGACGCCCGGTGGTTCCGGGCGCGGATCTCGGGGATCGCGTCGACCTACCGGTACGCGCAGTCGCCGTCGGACGCGCCGGGTCCGCTGTTGCCGTCGCGGCTCGCGGTCGGCGGGCCGGACGGGGGCTCGCCGGCGTCGCCGGTCGGGGGCGAGCTCGACCTGCGGATGTGGGGCGACGGGATCGAGCTGCCGGCGCTCGGCGTGCACGGGCAGGTCCGGCTGTCGTCGTACGGGATCGCGGCGGCGGTGTTCGACGACGTGGCGCGCGACGCGCTGACCAACGTCGAGATCGACCTGCTCGCGCGGTACCCGTTCGACGTGGCGGGCGATCGGTACTGGGTCGGCGGCAAGGCCGGGTTCCACTACAACGACTTCCTGCTGTTCACCGGGTGCCTCGACGTGGGCTGCACCGTCGCGTACGAGCCGGTCACCATCCCGGGCCTCGGGATCGGGGCCGAGCTCGGGGCGGAGGTCGGCGACCTGTACCTCGTCGGCGGCTACACCCTCGGGCTCGCGCAGGGGTCCGAGCCGTACTCGAACGGGCTCGACGTCGATCTCGGTTACGAGTTCGTCGACGCCGGCGTGGGCGGGCTGTTCGCCGATCTCGGGTTCAGCATGCTGACCCGGTCGGTGGTGCTCGAGGGCCAGGACAGCGGGCTCGCCCGGGGGTCGCTCGACGACTCCCAGATGATGGTGAAACTGGGCGTCGGCTTCTCGATGTGATGACGGCTTCGACCGAGTGACTGGAGGACACGTGGCGTTCCCGCAATGGACGGACGAGCATCGGCAGGTTCGGGACACGGTGCGCCGGTACGCGGAGGAGAAGCTTGCGCCGCACCGGTACGACTGGGACCGGGCGGGGGAGTTCCCGCGGCAGGTGTTCAAGGACCTCGCGGATCTCGGCGTCCTCGGGCTGCGGTTCTCGCCGGACTACGGCGGGCTGGGGCTCGACTGGTGGATGACGGTCGCGTTCGTCGAGGGCCTGTCGTACTGCCGGAACGCCGGGCTGATCATGTCGGTGCTGGTCGACACGGACATGGCGACGCCGATCATCTCGGAGATCGGCACCGACGCCCAGAAGCGCGAGTTCCTGGCGCCGGTGATCGCGGGCGAGAAGGTCGCCGCACTCGGGGTGTCGGAGCCGGGGGCGGGGTCGGACGTGGCGTCGATCCGGACGACGGCCCGCAAGGACGGCGACGACTACGTGATCAACGGCCAGAAGACCTACATCACGAACGGCGCGTTCGCGGACTTCATCACGCTCGCGGTGCGGACGGGCGGGGAGGGGCACGCCGGCGTGTCGCTGGTGCTGTTCCCGACGGACACGAAGGGGTTCACGGTCGGCCGGAAGCTCGACAAGCTGGGGACGCGGGCGGTCGACAGCTGCGAGCTGCACTTCGAGGACTGTCGGATCCCGCGGCGGAACCTGCTCGGCGACGAGAACGCCGGGTTCTACTACATCATGACGAACTTCCAGGGCGAGCGCCTGGTGGCCGCGATCATGGCGAACACGGGGATGGAGCACTCGATCCGGGACGCGATCGCCTACGGCAAGGAGCGGACGGCGTTCGGTCGGCCGATCGGCAGCTTCCAGGTGTGGAAGCACAAGTTCGCGGAGCACCTGACGGCGCTGGAGGCGTCGAAGGCGCTGACCTGGCAGGCGGTGGACCTGTTGAACCAGGGGAACCCGCAGGCGGCGACGAAGCTGGTGTCGATGGCGAAGCTGTTCGCGAGCGATCTCGCGCAGAAGGTGACGTACGACTGCTTGCAGTTCCACGGGGGCTACGGGTTCATCGAGGAGTACGACATCGCCCGGCAGTACCGCGACGTCCGGCTGCTGCCGATCGGCGGCGGGACGAGCGAGGTGATGAAGGAGATCATCTGGAAGTGGACGGAGATGGGGCTGTAAATGGCGTTTTAACGCCGGTTTAGTGAATTTCGAGACTCCGCATCTGGACACATGATTCCACGGACGATCCTTAATTTTCCGAGTGCGTGTGTCCTGCCCTGTGTCCGACGAATGGGTGATCTGTGTGATTCGGGGATGATGTAGGATCTACCGGCATGAAATCGGACACACGGCCACGGGGAGTAACTCGGCTGTCTGCGGTAGGAACAGTATGTACGCCGGGAACTCTGGACACACGAGCTTCGTCTTTCGTCCGAGCCCGAGCGGAGTAAATGACCCCGCGATGGTCGTGCTGACTCGTACACAGCTCCACGAGCAGGTGTGGTCGAAGACGATGCGGGCGCTGGCTGGAGAGCTCGGCGTGTCCACGCCCACCCTCGTGTCCGCGTGCAAGAGAATGGCCATCCCCCGGCCCAACCAGGGGTACTGGCTGATGTCGGCAGAGGCGCGATCGGTAGGGCGTAAGCGTCTACCGGCGCTACCGCCGGGAAAGGTCGACAAGGTGCGCTTCGTGCGGACTTCGACGCGCCGGTCCCGCGCGCCCGGGCTCACCGTGACGAAGGCTGCGGGTCCCTACGACGACCTCCCGCTGACCGTGGCGACGCGTGAGGTGCTCAATCGGACGTGGCCGCAGGCGTCCGGCTTGATCTTCGGCCCGGGTCCGATCCTCTCGATCCGGACGACCCGCAAGAACCAGGATCGGGCACTCGGCCTGATGAACCGCCTGCTTCACTTCGCCCGTGCGAACGGATGGTCAGTCGCGGTGAAGGAAAGGCAGTCGCGCTCCGAGGAGGGCTTCCCGCGGTTCGAACACGCGACCGTGGTCCATGTCGAGGACGTCGACCTCGATATCGCGCTGATCGAGGTCGTTCGGTCCGAGGTTCCGACCGGGGCCCTGGCGTTCATGATCGGCGGACTCAGGGGGACTGGTGCCCGGC